>JALWLR010000297.1 GCA_027084065.1 Helicobacteraceae bacterium
CTCTTCATACCCCTGAAGCAAAAGATCTATATCTTCTGCATGCAGCTTCAACAAAAAAAGAAAACTCCAAAGCAGAATAAAGATTCTCATAATTCCAACTCTCTTTCAACGCCGACAACAAACGTTGCATTATGTTTGAATTATTATACTCTGAGTTGTTTGAATCTTTCTTTAATTCCTAGTAGACAACGCGGTTCCTTCCCTCCTGCTTGGCTCTGTACATCCGTTTGTCCGCTAAAAGCAGATAGTCGTTTAGCAAAGAGCTCCCGTAGCTCATTGACGGACATACCTCAAGCAGTCCGACACTTGCCGTCGTACCGACTTTTTTTCCATTGTACACCACATCTGAATCGGCAAACTCTTTTAAGATTTTTTCAAATATACTTACGGCTTTTTCAAGAGGTATAGCAGGCATCATTATGACAAACTCCTCTCCCCCGTAGCGAATGATAACATCAGAATTTCGAATATTTTTTTTCACAACCCGGACAAAAAGCTTTAAAACTTCATCACCCGCAACATGTCCGTAGGTGTCGTTTATACGCTTGAAATGGTCCAAATCACACATTGCAAGAATGAAACTGCTTTGTGTCGCCATTGCAAGCTCATACTGTGTTTCAAATATCGCTTTGAGAGCATGTCTGTTGAGAGCACCCGTCAAAGCGTCTTTTGTCACTTTTTGGTTGATCTGTGCATTATCCACCAAGACAAGTTCCGTTCCTATATTCAAAGAGATAAGTTCACACTTCTCCAAATAGGAAATGACGAGATGATACTCTTTGTTTGGCAGGATTTGTCCAATCTTTTTTGCAAAGAGATGGAGTGTTTTGTGAAGTGTCGAGAGCGTTTCGAGCTTGGAGTTGTTGGCAAGCAACTCTTTGGCATCTTTGTCAAGCCACCTGCCGAATATACAGCTTGACTCATCGAGCTCTGGAAGTCTGTTCTCTTCTGGAGCGTCTATATATGCGACAAGCTCGTTTAGCCATACGAGATGCTCTTTGAAATAGTGCACTATGTTAAGAGCCGGTAGATCATTCAAAGAAGTTATACGGATGTTGTTGATATGCTTGAGTCTTTTGAGATAGTCATCAAGGTAGATTCTTGCAACACGATTGTTGATTTTGTAAAAAAGTTCAAGCAGCCTTCTCAGCTCCGAGCTCTCTATGCCGTTTTGAAGCAACAAATTTTTCAAACCGAAAATCTCGTTCGACATAGCGATATAGGGAATCCCGCTTTGAATTTTCGTTTTTGCCAAGGACTCAAAGGCTTTTAGTAGATCCTCTTCTTCGCATGCAGTTTCGCTGAAGCAGTTTATAATTTCTTCGTACTTTTGAAGAATTTGCTGCATTACATGCGTCTCTTGCAGATGCAAACAGGTAACATAGCGCTCTATAAAATCTTCAAGCAGTCTCTCTTTTTGTCTAACAGGCTGAATGATGGGTTGCATAATTCTCCTTCTGTTTGCATTATGCATCAAATAAACTTATAATTGTCTAAAAGTCTCCTACACTCTTCGAAGGAGCATCAGTCTGCGTATGAACAGCACAAGCAGTGCTGCTGCAAAAATCTTGAAATCGAGTTCACTTGCTAGATGCAGGTGCTCAAAAGTGTCGCTTCGTGTCGCTTCCGCTCCCGCTTCTTGCATGGACAAGATTCGTGGCACATACACCGCAGCAAACAGAAGTCCTGAAAATATGGCGGCAAACGCACTCAAATAGACAATACGATCACGCTCTCCGCTTTTATACATAACCGCTTCATAGATAACAATGTAAGTAACACAAAAATAGACAACATAGCTAAAACGCCTAAAAATTTCGCTCATGATAAGTCCCATGTTATAATGGTCAAGCATCATGCCCGACGTATAGGCGTCACTTGTAAAAATAACAGGCGCTACAATAGCACCCAGTGTCAAAACGGCACCAAAAGTCGATGCCAAAACTATTAGGTATCCAAAATCAAAATAGATGTTTCTTCGTATCATTTCATTCCTCTAATTCCAATGTAAAACCCCGGTCAAAACCGGCATAATCTTTGTAAAAATCCAACCGCTTGTATGGGTACTGTCGTAAA
>JALWLR010000298.1 GCA_027084065.1 Helicobacteraceae bacterium
AAAAAAGATCAGACGGCTTTTTTAGACTTTTTGCATGCTCTTAATGAAGGAAAAATAGCTGCCTCTCAACTTGTTTTGCTTGGGGATATTTTCGATATGCTCTTTGGCGGTGTTCCTCATACTGCCGTAATAAATAAAGAGCTTATAGGGCTGCTTACCTCCATAGCGGAAAAAATGGAGGTTTTCTACTTTGAAGGAAATCACGATTTTCGCTTAAAAAAATTTTTTGGCTCAAAACTGCATATTTTTCCCATAAAGAGGCAACCCGCTCTTTTTCACTGCAACGATAAACGCCTCTGCCTTGCCCACGGCGACTTTGATGCTCCATTTGGCTATAAAGTCTATACGGCACTGATTCGCAATCCGTTCATTCTTTTTTTTCTCAATATCTACGACTCTTTGAGCAATCATTCCGTTTTGCGTTTTGTAGAGCGACATATGTCGAAAAAAGAGGAGTGCAAGAAGCTGGAGTGGTTTGAAAGTTTTATTCAAAAACGTTTTGAAAAGGGGTGTGCGTGCGACTATTTCGTAGAGGGGCATTTTCATCAAAACAAAGTTTTAGAGCTTCTTGATTGCCGCTATATCAATCTGGGTGCTTTTGCTTGCAATCAAAGATATTTTGTTGTAAAATTCAAGGAAGATCAAATAGTGTTTGAAGAACGATACTTCACGAAGGGGTAATGTATGAGCCTGGATAATTCGCTCAAAGTGGGTTCGAATGAAATGGAGCTTGTGGATTTTCGCATCTACAAGAAAGAGGGTGACAAGATCTATGAAGGGATCTACGGAATCAATGTCTCGAAAGTGCGAGAAATCATCAAAGTTCCCAAGCTAACGGAACTGCCGGGAACACCAGACTATATCGAAGGTATTTTTGACCTTCGCGATGTCGTCATTCCGGTGGTCAATCTTGCCAAATGGATGGGGATTGAAGAACCGGAAGATGCAAAAAAGAACGCTCGTGTCATCATTACGGAGTTCAACAATGTCCTTATAGGTTTCATCGTGCATGAAGCCAAACGGATTCGGCGTATAAGTTGGAGTGATATAGAGCCTGCAAATTTTGCAACGGGAAGCGGTGCACTTGATGGCAGTAAAATAACAGGTGTAACACGTATTGAAGATGATGCCGTCTTGCTCATTCTTGATTTAGAAAGTGTAGTACAGGATTTGGGTCTGTATGAGCCGGATGTTGATAACATCCCGCAAGAGGTAGAGAAGTTCAGCGGTATGGCTTTGGTGCTTGATGACTCTATGACCGCTAGAAAAATCGTCAAAGATGCACTTGAAAAGATGGGCTTTGACGTCATCGAGGCAAGTGATGGACAAGATGCGCTACAAAAACTTGAAGAGCTTTACAGTGTCTATGAAAATGAATTGCCAAACAAACTGAAAATAATCGTCTCCGATGTCGAGATGCCGCGAATGGATGGTTTTCATTTTGCAGCGAAGGTAAAAGAGGATGATCGTTTTAATTCCATTCCGATAGTTTTCAACTCCTCCATAAGTGATCATTTCAGTGAGGACAGAGGACTTGAAGCTGGAGGTGAGGGCTACCTTGTCAAGTTTCAAGCAAGCCAGTTTTATGATGAAGTCGCGCGTGTCGTGCGTGCGCATATGAAGAAGTAGGAGTATAAATATGGATGAATTTCAGGAGATATTGCAGGATTTTCTCATTGAGTCGTTCGAACTTGTCGAAAAACTAGACGAGGACCTTGTAGAGCTGGAGTCAAGACCGGATGATCTTGATCTTTTAAACGGGATTTTTCGTGTTGCACATACAATTAAAGGTGCTTCTTCATTTTTGAACTTTGATGTTTTGACTCATTTGACACACCATATGGAAGATGTACTCAACAAAGCCCGTCACGGCGAATTAAGTATCACTCCAGAAGTAATGGATGTTATTTTGGAGTCTGTAGATTTGATGAAAGCGCTGCTGGAAAAAATCCGAGATACAAGCAGCGATGAGGGGATAGATGTCTCTGAAGTGGTTAAAAAACTTGACCGTATCAGTAGTGGAGAAGCTGCTGCTGATGTAGAGGAGGAGGCATCTTCCAATGAAGAAGCAACTT
>JALWLR010000299.1 GCA_027084065.1 Helicobacteraceae bacterium
AGAGAGGGTGTAATACTGCCGACATTTCGTTCTTTTGAAATGTCTGGGTATATAACTTGCACTTCTCCTTCTTGGAGTGGTTGGTTGTTTGCATCGAAAACATGAACGGTTATGGGGAAAGATTGTAGGTTTTGGGTAACATTTAGCTCTTTTGGTTCGGTAATAAGGGCAAAAGTCGTTTCTGTCGAAGTTAGAGAGATTATTTCATACTCAAATGTTTTTTCCGTTTTAGTGGAGATGACTTTTCCACTCAGTACCGAAGAGTCTGTTTGTGTGGCTATAAGGGCTAGGGTCTTGGCATTGCACATAGAAAACAAAGAGATGTCTATTGAGAGTTTTTTGGAAGTATCACTTTGGGTAAAAAGTAAAGAGTCAGGAGTAAATGAAGTTGCAGCAGAATCTACCATACAGCCATCTATCTTTATAATAAAGTCAGAAAGAGTCAGTGTATGTCCTGCTGCAACGTTGGAGTATTCAAACTGAATATAGCCTTCTACTTTGGTATGTTCAGGATTGAATGAAAGTAAGTAGTTCTTCGCTTTTGCAGACTCGTGACCACTGTCGCAGCCAAAAAAGAGGAGTACAAGCAAAAAAGAAAGAACTACTTTGAACATCTACGTCAACCTTTTGCTCAGTTTTTAAAAGGCATACCAGTAAGCGTTTCTATTAACAGGACTTGTAGGGTAATCTCCACTTGCTTGAATCATACCACTGTCATATTGACCATCATCATATTTTTCATCCAGTGCTTTGATTTTGTCTGAAGGCATATTTTCTATTAAAATATAGTTACCATTTTGATCGTTATGAGTACCGTATCTGAAAAGGTATCTTCCACCATATGGAGTTCTTTTTGCAACGATGTTTTCATCATGCTGTGTTTTGTCTCCGCTGATAAGTTCTGCACCTATAAGTTCTTGCCATGCACATATTTCTTCGTCAAGATTGCTGAATAGTCCATTTCCATTTCCTGTCCCTGCTGTACAACCTGTTGCACCAAGATCTGTTTCTCTATCATTGACATCATCACCGGGAAGATAGCTATAGCGATCCTGATAAGCATATACGGCAGCAACGATTCCATCTATATCAGACTTCACTTTTTTAAGTTTCGCGTTGTCGATCATCGCTTTTCCTTTTAAAATACCACCTATAAGCAGACCTATAATTACAAGAACTATGGAAAGTTCAACCAGTGTAAAACCTTTTCTTCTCATTGCGAGCTCCTTTGTTTTTTCTTCTATTTATAGTATATCGTAAATATTCTTAAATAGTAAAGCTGTATTGTTGTTTTTGTTTCTTTTTATTGCATTTGAGAGATCATATCGTACATCGGACCCATCAAAGCAAGCATTATCAATGCCATAAAACCGCCAACTATTACTAAAACAGCAGGTTCTATGACTTTTCCTATGTTTTCAGCAAGGTAGTCGACCTTTTCATAGTAGTAGTTAGAGAGCAACTCAAGTTGGGCATCGAGTGTGCCTGCCTGCTCGCCTACGCTCATCATGCGGATAACAAAGGGAGTGAAAAGTTTTGTTTGGGCAAAGGATGCAGAGAGCTGATTTCCTTGAGTGACGAGTGAAGTTACCTCTTTAAGAGCATCTTTATAGACTTGATTTTTGATGTTTTGGCGAAGTGTGTCGAGTGCTCCAAAAAGAGGAATCCCGGAAACTATCGCCAAGCGGAGGTATTCGCTGATAAAAGCGGTGTTGAACCCGGAAATAATGCTTTGAATAACCGGAATTTTTAAAAATATTTTATCTACAAAGCGGCGGACAGACTCTTTTTTTTTGTAAAGATTAAAAAGTGTAAGAGCGAAAAGAAAGCCAAAAAGAAGAATGTAGACAATATATTCTGAAAGAAAATCTGAAAGAGCAATGACAAATTTTGTAATGGCAGGAAGCTCTATGCCCATGTCCTCAAACAAAGAGGTCATTTGCGGTAGAACGTAAATCATCCATACAAGCATAGCCGCACTTACTGCAACAAGAGCGAAAGAGGGGTAGATAAGAGCGGATTTTGCCTTTTTTTTCAAAGAACTAACCCGTTTTAAAAACTCTGCGCCACGTTT
>JALWLR010000300.1 GCA_027084065.1 Helicobacteraceae bacterium
ATATATACCATTTTTATACTCTCTTATATTTTCATGGAATTTTATATGTCTTGCATATTCAATCATAGAAAATTCCTGTGATTTTAAAAGAACCTCTTTCATCTGTAAATAGTAAAAAAAACCTGCAGCCAAAATAAGCAGTGCAACGCTTATAAAATAGGTAATAAAAAATTTTAAAAAAGCTTTTTTTTCATGTTTTCCCAAGACGATACCCTATTCCTTTAATGGTCTCAATGGGTAAACCTATTTTTCGAAGCTTATTTATATGCACACGTAAAGCACCTTCACTCGCTTCTCTTCCCTCAGCCAAGTACTCCAAAATAGACTCTTTAGGAAGTGTTTTATTTAAATTTTGAAAAAAAAGCTTTGTGATCTTAAGCTCCAAAGGTGCCAATGGAACAAATTCATCGTTTTTATAAAGTTCCTCTTTTGCTATAGAAAAACGAAAATTATCAAGAAGAAGTTCATTTTCATAAGTTTTATAAGATTTTCTAAGTAATGCATGGATACGCACTAGCAGTTCATCAAAGTCAAAAGGCTTTTTAATATAGTCATCGGCACCTACGGAAAATCCGTAAGACAATGAGTCTATATCCGTCAATGCCGTTATGAAAATAGCAGGTGTAATCTCACCGCTTTTTCGAAGACTTTTTAGTAGTTCAAAGCCATTTATATAAGCCACGTTTACATCAAAAAGAAGCAAATCGAAATGCTGCATGTAGCTCATCTCCATCGCTTCTTCTCCATTTGCGGAGTGAACAACCTCAAACCCTTCACTTTTTAAAAGCTCACAAAGGGTTTCAGCTAAAATAGTATCATCTTCTAAAAGGAGAATCTTTTGCATGTAACTAAAGCTAAAAAGCCCTACTTACGCTTTTCTTCGTATCTATCTCTTTTTTCCTCATCATCTGTTTTTCTCCCATTTTCAAACGCTTCTTCATGCTCGCCTTGATCTACTTCATCGTCTTTGAATTCCATGTTATGATCTTGAACTCCGCCCATACCCTCTTCTGCATACTCATTTTGTTTCTTCTCATTTTGAGGATATATACCCTCCTTATTTGTAAGAAGTAAATCTCCTTCATAGTAGCAGCCGTTTTCAACACCTATGCTTTTGAGCGCTTTATCAAATGCCCAGTAGTGATGGTAGCTACCTTCTCTAAGCACTTCAAATGCAGCCACAATATCCGTAGCATTCGCTTCTTTTGCCAACTCTATTTTTTCATCAAGATCATTAATATCCGTAACTTCTACCATACAGCCTACTTTCAATGCATCCTCTTGTGATGCTTGTCCCATTGCATACAAACTATCGTAAAGATCTTGAATCGCTTGAATATCATAAACACCGTTTGGCATATTTTCAGCAGACATATCGTTTTGATCCACTATACTTTCGTTGACATCTGTAAAGTCAGAAGTATTGAGATCATATCTTTTTACTATATCCTGCACGATTGCTATATGTTTAGACTCGGATTTTGTCGCTATATTATAGAACTGTTTTATCTCTATACCGCTATTTTCTTTATAAAAATTGTACAAGTTAAGATAAATATCATGCGCTAAGCGCTCTTCATTCCCCATATAAGCCAAAGCATCTTTGAGTTCTTGAGTCAAATTCGTTGTTGGAAGAAAGTCATCCAAATCGAAATCTCCATCATCGTCAAGCTCTTTTTTATGCTCTTTTTTCCATCGATATACACTCTCGTTCATATGTTCCATCGCCTTTTGTACATCAACATCCAAATGACCGTCATGATCTTCATCCAACCCTAAATCATGCTCCTCATCCAATTCAACAAGCTGAGATTCATTCAAATCAGATAGAGAAATGGTTAAATCCAATTCATTCAATTTTGCAAGAGTGTCAGGATCAATCGTTATTCCGTTACTTGCATTGTTATCGCTATCAAGTGATTGAAGCGTTTGCAACATCAAAACAATCGTCTCATTTTGATCCGCAAGGTCTTTTGGAGTTACCAAACCATCAGCTGGAGGTACGGTTTCTCCAAGAATTAGTTTACCTACACAAAATGTTACTTTATCACCTTCTTTATATTCAAACCGC
>JALWLR010000301.1 GCA_027084065.1 Helicobacteraceae bacterium
GTAAATTTCTCCATACCGTAAAGCGTACACCAAAGATGCCAAACTCCATAGGAAGCTGCACGACACCCAGTGTTACAAAAGAGAGGATAAATGCCGTAACTCCATAAAAAGAGGCTCCCTCTTTGAGTAGTTCCCCACCAATGATATAGCTGACAAAAGGCTGCCCGACTGAAACTGCACCCACTCCCGTTCCGACAATCATATCATGAAGAGTCGAACCGTTAAAAAGCGCTTTTATCATCTCCGGAGTAACATAGGTTTTAAAAATACCGACTAATCCGATAACCGCAAGCAACATAGGCATGACCATTTTCAGCATCATGACCGTCTGCTTGAGTGCATTTTTCACTCGTGTTTTGATGTCTCACCCCCTTTTATTTTTTTCAAAACAAAAAGAAAAAGTAGCAGTATGATAAATGCACTCATATATTTTGAGATGAGATTAAGCAGTGCTATGAACTCTTTGTCGAATGTATATCCAAGTGTGATAAATGTCAAAGCCCAGATAAAAACGGCTATAATATCCAGTACAAGAAACTTCAAAAAGCTGTATTTTGATGACCCGATGATAAGCAGTGTAGGAATATGTGCTCCATACAAATAGCGCTCAAAAAAAATCAGCCACGATCCATACTTAGCAAAAGAGTTGCGAACACTGTCTATCTGCTCTTTTTTATCTGCAAACCAGATGTCTACTTTTTTACTGAAAAACCGTCCAACCAAAAAAACGCTCAAATCCCCTATAAACGCTCCAGCCGTAGCAATCGCTACCACATACTCAAAACGAAGCACCCCCTCTTTTGCAAGCAGCCCTCCAAGAGTCAGACCAATCTCCCCCTCAAGGATACTCCAGACAAACAAGACAGGATAACTAAGGTGCTGAGCAAAAAAATCATATAACACTATCGATACCTTCACTTTACATAGAATATGTTATTTTAGCCAAATTCTCTTACGATGAACAGCTTACATGTGAAACACCTGCGATATGAAACAGTTCATCAGGTTTTTTTCTATAATACTTCTCTTCGATCTCTCGCGAGTGTTCCACATAAGGTCGAGTCATTACCTTTTGCAGCTCGTGTATGAGCGAGTAGTCCCCTTTTTGCGCGGCTTTATATGCGGGAACAAGATGCCACTCGCGCAGAGTGTATTTTGGATTTGTTCGTTTCATCTGTTTAGAGAGTCTCTCTTTGGATCTTTGCGTCGTTGCATTTATGGATTCATCGTTGGTTTGGTGTATATGCTGTTTCCACTTCCTAAGCCACGCTTCCCACTTTTGCAAAAGTGGCGTCCTCAAAGCTGCATCGCCGTAAAAGCTCTTTTTGAGCCCTTCAATCGTGTCAGGTATATTTGAAAGCTCTCTAAAAAAGAGGGTGTAGTCCACTTTCGTCTCCATCATAAGCTCTATAAGTTCATTGAAAATCCAAGGATTGAAACGGGAAAATCCAAGTTTTGATTTCCACATGTGTATCATCTTTTCCTGCATTGTGTAAGAGAATCGCTCTCTTACGCTTTTTAGCTCTTTTAGAGCTTCCTCTTTGGAATCAAGCAGAGGCAAAAGTGCGCTATAGAACATATGAAAGTTTTTCTCAGCAGCCTGAGGCTGGTTCAAAAATGAAAAATGTCGTCCTCCTCCCGTCCAAGGCTGATAGTACGGGTCAAAATTATCTATAAAACCAAATGGACCATAATCAAGCGTAAAGCCACCAAGCGCACAGTTGTCACTGTTGAAGTTACCCTGAGTGTAACCGACACGTATCCACTCCGCAACCAAAGTAGTCAATCTCTCGCAAAACGCTTTAGCCAAAAGCACGACTTTTTTCTCCAAAGGCAGATTCGCATCTATCTCCTCACTGTACTCCCGCTTTATTACATGCAAAACAAATTCTTCAAGCTCCTCCATCGCTTTTGGATGCTCCTTTTTTCGTGCACGCCTGCCAAAGAGTTCCAGCTGCCCGACTCTCAAGAACGAAGACGCAACCCGTGTCGTAACCGCCACATCCTCTTGCACCATCACTTCCGGATCCTTCGAGTAGGAACCGTCTCGAAACCACGGTCTTGCTACTTTCTCGGTTTTAGAAGTGTATAGAGTCAAAGAGCGCGTTGTAGCAACCCCCAAAGCGTGCATATGCTCCTGCGCCAAAAACTCACGGATGCTCGAGCGCAAAACCGCCCTGCCGTCAGCCCCGCGACAGTAAGGTGTTCGTCCAGCCCCTTTTAGCTGCATCTCCCATCGCTTTCCCTTTGCTACGACTTCAAGAATGGAGATGGCCCGACCATCGCCATAGCCGTTCCCGGTCCCAAAAGGACATTGCTGATAGTACTCTGTTCCATAGATAGAGAGTGCATACCCTGTAGCCCAGCCTGTTTTTTGAAGTCCTTCAGGTAATTCACTCAAATCTGCAGAGAACATTTTCATAAACTCCGGAGATGTCGCCAAAGTATCTGCAATTCCAAGCTCCCTAAAGAGCGCTTTGCTGTGTGCAATATAGAGTGGATTTTCAATAGGAGTGGGATTGACTAGCACATAATGTCCGCTTTTAACCTCACGCGGATCATGATCCACTCCATCTTCTGTAGAGTCTGGATCTGCTTTGAGGGTATTAAGAAGTGAATAGTCCGCTATTTTTGCCAAGTCATCTAAAGTTTGTATCGTTTCTTGCATATTTATATCCTAAAAATTATCGATACAAGTTTACAACACAAAACTTTTATACAACTCTTCTAGAAAATCTATAAGTATCAAACCAACTCTTCAAAAGCTTTGGTAATCTCTTCGGCACTTACCAGACCTTCTAGAAAGATTTTTCCATCCAAAACAAGTGTAGGATCTTTGCTTACTCCAGCTTCAAGTGCTTTCATTGTGTCATATTCGTAACGGAAACGAACGCGTAGAGGCAAATGCTTGATAGCACAACTTAGACGCTTGGAGAACTTCGCCGTAAGCACTTTATCGCCATAAAGCACTGCTTCATGAAGTGGGTAATTGGTTTTTGTAGCATTGAGAATCTCTCCGTCTAACATTGTATGGCACGCTTCATTCATGGGTATGCTCCTCTTTGTTTACAATTTTGCTTTTATCGTCATGACGATTGAATTCACACTGAAAAGTTGTGTGCTCTATACCAAACATATCATGCAGTTTGTGTTCAAGATTTTCGATGATTGCATTGGACTGCGACACCGGCATATCTTCACTCATATCCAGATGTGCTTCAAGGTTGATATGGTTGTCGTCAAGTTTCCAGATATGAATATGATGAACGTTTTTAACTCCCTCCTCTGCTTCTATCGCCTTTATCACTTTATCTACATCGATCCTGCTAGGCGTAAACTGCATCAAAACAGTTAGACTCTCTTTGATAATTCCAAATGAAGCCCAGATAAGATAGAGTGCTATAAGTGCTGAAATCAACGGGTCAATCCAAAAGATTCCGAAGTAGTACATCAATACTCCACCGCCTACCACCGCGACACTTGTCATAACATCGGTTAGCAGATGAAGATAGGCTGCTTTGATGTTCATATTGTCATGGGAGTCATCCTTGACAAGCAGAACGCTTGCCGTGTTGAGTACAATACTAAGCGCACCAAGCCCTATGACCCAAACAGAGTTGATCGCTTCAGGATGATAAAACTTGTGAGCAGCTTCGACAATCAAAAAAACCGCAATCCCTACAAGTACCGAAGCGTTAAAAAGTGCGGCAATGATCTCTGCACGCTTATAGCCAAATGTCTTGGACTCACTGTTAGGACGTGCAGCAAGTCTGTTTGCCGCATATGCAATCACAAGCGCCAAAACATCACTGAAGTTGTGCATCGCATCACTAAGCAGCGCCAAAGAACCGGAGATGATACCGCCAACTATTTGTGAGACGGTTATAATAACATTTAAAACTATCGTAAGAAAAAGATTTTTCCCACTGACTTTATGGTGATGATGGTGCTCACTCATAAAAACTCCTATAAAATCTTCGCTTCCTTACTCTCTTTTGAAACAACTTTTTTGTTCTCTATTGTGAGTATTCTATCACAAAGCGGTAACATCGCTTCATCATGTGTTACCATTATCACAGCAACATCTTGATCTGTAGCAATTTTTTTCAGCATTTTTACAACATCAAAAGAACGATCCAAATCAAGCGCTGCAGTTGGTTCATCTGCCAAGATAATTTCAGGATTATTGGCAAGTGCTCTAGCAATCGCTGCGCGCTGATTTTGACCTCCTGAGAGCTCACTAGGCATCGAATGTGCTTTTTCAGCTATATCGAAATACTCCAAAAGCTCCATCGCCTCTTTTTCACTTTGCTCTTTAGGGACTCCATTTACCTGTGGTACAAGCGTAACATTTTCTATAATATTGAGAAACGGGATAAGATAATGCGCTTGAAAGATAAACCCTATCTTCTCACGTCTAATACGGCGTGTCTCTCTTGTTAGCCATCTATTTTCATAAACTTTCTCATCTCCCAACCAGATAGTACCACGTGTTGGGTCCTCTACACAGCCTATCATCATCAGTAGTGTCGTTTTTCCAGCCCCACTGGGAGCGACAAGCGCAACAAGCTCTCCCTTATAGACTTCAAAAGAAGCCCCTTCTATAACGGAGATATAACTTTCTCCTTTTCCAAAACTTTTATAAAGATTCTCCACTTTAATTGCTATTTTTCTATCCACCTATAGCCTCCCTCGGATCTGCTGCTAAAACTTTTTTGACTCCAACAAAAGAAGCTAAAATGGAAGCAATAAGCACTACAATAAAAAGTATAAGTGCATCAGGAATTTCAAGAACAACTCTTTTTGGAAACTTCGTATATATTGCATGAGCAAACATATTTGCAGCAATAAAAGCCAAAATTCCCATAAGAAGTGTTTCTTGCACAATCATACTGACAATTACTCTATCCGGTAGACCTATAAGTTTCATAATAGATATCTCTTTGATTTTCTCCAAAGTCATTGTATAAATAATAAGCGCAATAATAATAGTAGAGACAACAACTAAAATTACCGTAAACATCCCGATCTGTTTCGAAGCTCTCTCTATCAAATTTTTAGTCAGAATTTCCTTCTCCTGCGCATAAGTATAAACACTTTTATGTTTCCATCGCTCAATGTCGTTGGCTACCTCTTTTACATCATACCCCTCTTTTGTTTTTGCAATAACAGCATTGACCATATGCGAAGATTCTCCACGAATCCCTCTAGCACGATCATTACGTATACGAGCATTCGAATAAAGAAATTGCAACTCTTGAGCATCTTTTAGACTAACATATATAAGAGGATCACCGCCCGAAGAGACACTTCCATGAGTAATACCAACTACTGTATATATATCTCGTCCAAGCGCTACTTTTTCTCCAAGTTTCAAACCTATTTTATCGGTTGCGACCATCTCATAATGCTCCTCTTTAAGCGTACGCCCCTCTCTAAGTCTTGATTCATTTATTGCCGGCAAATCCCCTAAAGGATCATATCCAACAGCCATAACACGAACTAGCCCACTTTGAGTTGGAACTTGCATGTTTTGAAACGTGATCCCTTCTGCTTTTTCAACTCCCTCTATGATGCCTATACTATTTTTAAGATCCTCATGCACTCTAGAAGCCTCCGCAAAAGGTCCTAAAGTCCCCTCTTGCACAACCCATAAATCAGCCCCTATGTCATCTATGAGAACCTGCGCATCTATGATCATCCCCCTATAGACGCCTATCATTATAAGCACAATTCCAAGAAGCATTCCCACACCCGCAGATGTTACAAGAAACTTTCCAAGAGTATGCTCTATCTCCCTTTTAGCGAGGTTGATCATCTCTTACTCCCTCCATATTCGTTTTCCTTCAAAAATCGGGAGCTTTTTTGGATCCAAAACCAATACTCTGTCAGTTGAATTCAAGCCACTCACAGCCGCTTTTTTACCACTAACGCCAAGCACTTGAACCTTTTTAAAATGTGCTTTGCCCTCTTTTTCTACCCATACTCCTTGCGCGTCATTATGAAAGCGAAGCAGTCCTACCGGTATTGTCAAAACATTGTGCAATTTTTGTGTCTCTATATTCACTTCAGCTTGTTCATTAAGATAAAAAGGTATAGGTACAACACTAAATGCGACATCAACCTCTCTTTCTTCGGTCACTGCATCACTTTTTGGTGCAATGCGTGCAACATATCCTTCATCTCTTTTATCACTTTGTGAACGAAGTGTAATAAAAGCTTTTTTCCCAGGCTTTATTTTTTGACTTTGACGCTCATCTATGTAGGCTTTAATCCATACATCCTCTTTTTGAACAATCTCAAAAACTGTCCACGAAGCCAAAACTGTTTGCTCAACTTCTGCGTTTTTAGCAACGACTATCCCGCTAACCGGTGCATATACAGTAAAACGTTTTAACTTTTCTTGCAATGCATGCACATTTTTTTGTGCTATCTCTACAGCTATCTTTGCAGACTCTATGCGTGCTTTTGTCGCATTTATCTGAGCACTCAAAGAGTCAAGCTGCGCTTTTGCCTGATCATACTCCGCTTGTGAAGCAAACGACTCTTTTTTTAATCTAGCATAGCGATCGAAAGTGATCTTTGCCAGCTCTTTTTGCGCTTTAAGACTCTCAAGCTCTTTTTGAAGTGAAACTACCTCGCTTTTTGCTTTCTTCACCGCTGTCTTTGCCGACTCAAGCTGCACAGGCAAATCAACCGGATCGAGTCTAAAGAGCAGATCACCCTTTTTTACCCACTTGCCAAGGTCGGTTTGAAGCTGCGTGATCTTTGCACTCACGCCGGCTGTCACTTTGTAGATATCTTTTGCACCTACAGTACCTATTCCTTTGACAAAAATAGTAAGATCCTCTTTCTTTGGATGGATCGTTTCATAAGTGTGTTTTGGTAGGTAAACCTTTTTGTAAAACACTCCACCCACAACAAGTAAAAAGAGTGCGAACAGCAGATATTTTGTATATTTTTTCATTCTGTCTTTCCTTTGAGATAGTCGATTCTGGCTATTGCCGTCGTTCGGTTGTAGTAGGCTTCAAGCAGTCCAAGTTTTGCTGCAAGCATCGATGCCTGTGCATCGAGGATCTCGATGTAGATACCAAGCCCCTCTTTGTATCTGCCATCTAAAACATCTTTGGTCGCTTTGGCTGCTTCGTATTGCGCTTTTTTCGCCTCTATAGTTTGGTTATAATGCTCAATGTCTACAAGAAGAGACTCCAGTTCATCTTGAATTTCAAGTCTTTTGGAGGCTTGCTGCTGTTTGGACATCTGTGTCGCTATGCGAGCTTGCTGTTCCTCTGCAGAGATCTTCCCACCACTGTAAAGAGGGATATTTAAAACCACACCGGCACTCTTTGCATCGTAGGTATTGAGCGTATCGAAATGGGTATAGGTAGCGATTGCATCAAATGATCCGTAGTGGGAATTTCTGGTTGCTTTATGAACAAGGCTGTTTTTTACGATATTTTCTTTGGTGATCTTTAGCTGATAGTTATTTTCCAGAACTATTTTCTCCACTCCCTCTGTTACCGGCTTTGTGTAGAGAAAGTCACTCTCAAGCTCCACATTATTATCCAAAGGTTCGTCCATATAAAGAGCGAGTCTATTTTTTGCCTTTTTGTATGCCGCTTTTGCACCTGCTAAGCGCTCTTTTGCCGCATAAACGGCTGAGAGGAAACGGGTTGCATCGGCATTGGTTTTGAGCCCTTGTTTGACCAAAGCGAGTGCTTGTTCATAGTATGCCTCTTTAGCTTCGAGATCCTTTTGCATTACCTCTATAGCCTCTTTTTGTACTACCATCGTTCCATAGAGCACTTTGACTCGGTAAACCATAAATGCTTTTGCCTCTTGAAGAGAAAGTTTAGCAATATCGGCATCTTTTTTACTTGCATCTATCAACTCAAGCGTCTTTCCAAAGTCCCAGATCTTTTGCGTAACCACTGCACCGGCATCCCAACCGCTGTCATCTTGAGTGTGGAACTGCCCATTTTGAGGAAAAACATAAGTTCTTGTCGCATCATAGTGCGCTTGAAGGTTGATTTGCGGCAGGTACGCTGAACTAGTGGCGCTTACTTTTTTTTGCGCCTGCTGTACTTTCAACAAAAACACTTTGATGTCGGGATGATTTTGCAATGTTTTTGCAATGCTCTCTTGGAGTGTGAGAGCTTCAATATTCACTGCTAAAAAAAGCAGTACCGATATAAAAACAATTTTCTTCATTTTCTGCCTTTCATACCAATGTAGTAGTATTATCCCATAAGTGTATTAAGGCATCGTTAAAATGAATGTATTTACTCCATCTGTGGATTGTACTTCAATCTCAATGTTCATAGCAAGAGCCAGCCGTTTCACAATATCTAGCCCAATACCACTTCCATTACGATCTCCACTATAGGAGCGCTTAAAAATCTCTTTTGGGTTGTCTATTTTTGGACCGCTATTTTGAATATAAAGAGCATTATTTTGAGAAAATATTTTTACAAAACCATCTTTTTTATTGTATTTGCAGGCATTTGCCAAAAGATTTTGGAGTATTTGTTTTATTGCATGTTCGTTTAAGTCGGCAATAAAGCTATGGTTACACTCATATTCGAAATGTATATGTGGACAAAGCTGCTTTTGTGTCTGTACAAGCTCTTTGACTATTTTGCATAAAGGTAAAGGAGCAAGTTGAAATGTCTCTTCTTGCAATAAAACCGTAAGATTTTTATGAAGTTGAGAAATAGTCTCGACACTTTTTTCTATTCTTTTAACAGCACTATTTTTTCTACATGCAGAATCCTTTGCCAAAATTTTCATGTTTAAACCTATAGCTGTTACAGGTGTATTGAGATCGTGAATCAAATCTTTCGCAAAACGATCCAATGTTGATATACTCTCTTGAAGAGGCTTAAGAGCATTTTTTGCAAGTTTGTAACTAATGTAAGCAAAAATCAAAAGGAGTAAGAATTGAAAAAGAATAATTTTATATTGAAGACGGCTAAGCTGATAGTTGAACTCATCCTTTTTTTTAAAAACCTGCATATAATAACCCGGATTTTTTGTTGGGATATATTTCATAAAGAGATTATCTAAAGTATAAAAGTTTCGTATATCTATATGTTTTTGCT
>JALWLR010000302.1 GCA_027084065.1 Helicobacteraceae bacterium
ACCGAAGTGCCATCCACTTCCTGTGAATTTTTCATTCATCTGGAGAAAGCCGCCTTTTGCATAGAGATGGGTGTTGAACATCAAATGCATATAGGCTTCGTACGCATCTCCACGAAGTGAAAGTTTATTGTAGAGATTTTTTGCTCCTTGTGTCGCTGAAAACCAATATTTACTGCCGTGATTGTATTCCATTCCAAAGTCGAAACTTTTGTTAAGAGTGTATTTGGTTCCACAAAAAAAAGCGTGACCATTTTTTTGAAGCATGGTTCCACTTGCATAATCTGCTTCACTAAAACCGGGAGTATTATCGCTTGTCAGCCCAATTCCGTCTTCATAGCGCACTATTTTGTAGTCTTGCACATTTCCGTTTGGTTTAGGTATAGAGAGTGCTGCATGCAAAAAAAGATCCAGATTCCATGCATGGAGATGATGCACATCTAAGCCGATGCCGGTTGTATATATGTCTCCAAGAACTTTTGTTTGCGCACTCGTTACGTCGGGACCGAGGTAAGGGTGCGCTTTGAAATCAAGTAGGGCATTGAAACCGGCAGAGAGAAGAAATTCAGAGTGATCGTAAACAAACGTATCATCGGCGTAGATGCCGGCAATAGTGGCATTGTCTATATTCTCTCTGTTGCACTGGTAAGGGTAGAAAACACTTCGAAGTGTGTAAGCTTTTGCAAAGACAGTTCGGGCATAGAGGTTGTGCATCTTTTGTGTAAAAATCAGTCCATAGCTGTTCATATCAAAAACTAAAGCAGGAAACATGGATTGTCTCGGTGCGTTTTGTGAAAAGTGCATCGGTGTTCCATTGGTAGTTGGTAAAATACCCATAGAGAGGGTATAGGCATAAGGATCGTTCTTATGTGGTGTGTAGTCGATGTATGCAAGTGTTACATCAAAAGCACTGCTGGATGGTTGTGCCTTGATGTCCCTTGAGAGTATGCACAGACGCTGATAGGATTGAGAAGTTTCTGCAAAGGAGAGTTTACCGTGAAATGTGGTTGCACTATCGAGTTTGGCATTCATACGAAGATCAAAATAGATTGTCGAAGCAATATCGAAATTTTTTGTATATTCATCACGGCGTTGGAGATTTCCCGGTGCAGGTGCATTGCCTGTATAGAGGGGGTCATCAAGAATGCGAGTATCCTCTTTTTCGATTCCTCTGTTTTTGTAATGGAGCGAGTCGAATCGTAACTCCAACTCAGGAGAGAAGTTAATGGTATCCAAAATCGTTTTTGTTTCAACTCTCTGTAGTGTTTCGTAGGAGTCATTTTGCTCTGCTTTGATCTCTTTGAGCTCTTTTTGGAGTTGATCAAGATGGTTTTGGAGTTGCCAAAGCGTAGAGCGCTCATTGGCAATGGAAGCGACATATCCTAAAAGAAGAGACAAAATCATTTTTTTCATGTCAGAGCCCCGGTACAAGTGGTTGAGGGGAGTCGGCGGCATGTTTTATAAGATAGTCCTTCAGTACCGCAATCTCCTTGTGTGAAAGAGTATGAAGGTTGTAGCGCTTTTTTCTGTGTTCATTTTGGAAAATACGTTTCCACTGTATTGATGCTTTGGCCCCTGGAACGAGATGAAGTTTTTGTGCAAGTTTCGCTCCTTGCTCGCAAGAGGTATAGGCAAACAGTGTTACAGTAAAACACAGATGAAGTAATGCTTTTTTCATACTCTCGACTTTCTCAGTTTTCCCAAAGGATTTATTCTTTAAATTATACACAAAACGGCATTTTATCTTAGCACTATACAATAATAAAAGGGAACTAATGTTTTATAACTAGTTTTTTTGAGTATATTAGAGAAAATATAAATAAAACGTTAAAAACAAAGTTTCATAAAAAATAAAAATCACAATGTTACAAAAAGTTAATCTTATCAGATCTGTTTGAGATGAAAAATCTTTTGCATGTAGTTTAGCTTAATAGAGTATTAAGCATGATTTTAGTAAAATTCGCCACTAAATTTAAACTAAGGATATGTCTATGAAAAGAACATACCAACCCCATAATACGCCGAGAAAAAGAACACACGGCTTTAGAGCAAGAA
>JALWLR010000303.1 GCA_027084065.1 Helicobacteraceae bacterium
CGCGAGACCTCAAACCTATTCAGAAGATAAAAACCGGTTCTCGAAACGTTGGGATAAAGATATATAAAGATTATCTGATATTTTCGGAGATGGACAAAGATGCTATAGCCGTTTACAAAAAAGAGTATAAAAACGGTAAACCCCACTTTGTAAAAGTCAAAGAGTTTGCGCATACGGGGACGATGCCTTTTGATGCAATGATAAAGGGGGACAAGTATATAAACGGCTATTTTTCCAGTCCTTGGTTCGGTGTTGTCGATCTTGATACATTGAAATTCGAGAAGATTCGGCTAAAACTTGGAGATAGAAAGCCTGTTTTGAAAGTACCACATTTTGGTTTTTGGTCTATTAGTGACAAGTATGTCTTTATTCCAGCCGTTGGAGATAACAAAGTTTTCGTCTATACACCTGATTTTAAATTTGTCAAAGCTATAGAGACAAAAGGACTCCCTGTTTTTACATCTCTTAGTCCTGATGGTCGCTATCTTGCAGTTACTTTTAGCGGTAAGGATTTTCCAACTATTCAAATTATTGATACTGAAAACCTCAAAGTGATCAAAACAAAAACGTTCGATGGAAAAGTGCTGCATCTAAGATGGTCCAAAGAAAAACCGCAACTTTATATCTCTGTGAATGATGCAAACAAGGTTGCCGTACTCAATACCAACGGCTTTTGGCTCAATCGTGAGATATTTACGATCAAAAAGCCTTCAGGTATTTTTATTTATGAATATGAGGAGAAGAAGTAATGGCTGGTAAAGTTTATCTCACAGGTGCGGGACCGGGCGATGTGGAACTCCTTACTCTCAAAGCGGCACGAATAATCAAAGATGCCGATGTTATCATTTATGACAGGCTTGCCAATCCGGAAATACTTGAAATGGCGAAAGATGGATGTAGGTTTGTTTATGTTGGGAAAGAGGATGGCAGACACACACTCCCCCAAGATCAGATTAATGAAGTCATATACAATGAAGCATTGCAAAACGACGTTGTCTGTCGTTTAAAAGGTGGAGACCCGTTCGTTTTTGGACGTGGTGGTGAGGAGGGAGCGTATCTGCATGAAAAGGGTGTAGAATTTGAGGTTATCCCGGGGATTACTTCAGCTATAAGTGTGCCTGCATATGCGGGTATACCGGTAACACACCGTGGAGTGGCTGTGAGCTTTCGTGTCGTGACCGGGCATGAAACACCAAACAAAGAGGCTTCTCAGATTCCGTGGCAAAATTTTAAAACAGACGATACTATTGTTTTTTTGATGGGGCTGCACAATCTTGGAAGAATCGCTTCGAAACTGATAGAGATAGGCAAACCAGCTGATTTTCCAGTTGCCGTCATCTCTAAAGGAACAACGCCACAGCAGCAAGTAGTTGTAGGTACACTGGAAAACATTGCCAAAAAAGCAAAAGGACTACCCACACCGGCACTTATTGTTGTGGGTAAGGTAGTGAAGTTGCAAGATCAACTCCAATGGTTCAATCCAAATAAGAGCGAATAGCTTCGAGAAGCTTTTCGTATGCTTTAGTAAATTCTTTTGCTCTTTTTAAAATTTCCTCTTTCGATGCATTTTGAAGGAGTCGCTCTTTAAGTTGCATCGCAAGTTCATAGCTCTCTTTAGCTCCAATATTTGCGGTAATACCGCTAATATCAAGCAAAAGAGCATCCGCTTTTTCTCTTTTTTCTTCCTCAAGTAGACGTAGCACTTCTTCGTGAGCGTTGGCAAACTGTTGAAGAAACTCTTTGAGTATCTCTTTGTAGAATTCTTCATCTCCACCTGAAATCTTTATGCCTTCTTGGGTGTCTAGTACTGAATTGGTTTGTTGGGTGGTCGTCGTTTGAGTCGATTCCTTGGAGTTGAAAGCTTCAAGAACCTCATACAAAGCATCCATTTTTAGTGGTTTTTCCAAATGGGCATCCATACCTGCATTGTACATTTTTTTTATGTCGTCACTGGCGATGTCGCCGCTTAAAGCTACAACGGGAAGTTGTTGAAACTGTGCTTGCTGGCGAATTTTTTGCGTGGCTTCGAAACCATCCATATTTGGCATG
>JALWLR010000304.1 GCA_027084065.1 Helicobacteraceae bacterium
ATGGAGCAACGGCATTTTGCCATGAACCGCTAAGTCCATCCCACCATACATTGTCAAGATCTTTGTTGTACTCTTTGAACTGCCATACAGGAATTTTCTTGTACCCTTCTTGAATACCTGCTTTAGGCTTAAGTGTACCGATTTTACCATCCATAGTCATCTCATATAGAGGTGTACCTGCTCTCATGATACCAAGCTGATGCTCGAAACCTGGAATAGAAACACCATCTTTGAGTCTCCATCTACCTGCGTGGTGAGAACATGCAAGAACACCCGGACGTGTCGCTTCCGTCGGTACAGCCATAGCTATAAAGTAACCGCTCTCCAATCCGGAAACAGTATCGACTATACGCACTTTGATCGCATCACCGCGCTTGATACCAAGACGTTTTGCATCTTCAGTATAGATCCACACAGGGTTGTGGTTCTGAGAGATCTCCATAAGGTGCTTGGAGTTGACAGAACGAGTATGAATGTTGTATGGCAATCTATAGATAGTATTGAGTGCAAACTCGTTTTCGCCTTTCATAAAGTCATGGTGTACCTGTGTGACGAGGTGAACCATTTTTTTACGCTCTTGCTCATTTCTTGGATAGAACGGAATGGCATACTCAGGCCATTTCCAATCTTCAGCCAACCACTCTGAGAAGAATTCAAGTTTCTTACTGAGTGTATGGAAACCTTCATAGAATTTGCCATCTATCTCAACACCGATAGATTTTTTAACCGGTCCATCTTTTACCCAAAGTGCACCGAATTCATCTTGCTCAACTTCTGAATGATGATATTTGTGACCATGAGCATGAACATATCCGTCTTTAATCTCAAGCGGCTCTTCTTGAGGCTTGTAAACATCTGTTTTTTCTGTCCATGCACCGTGATCTCTTATGTAGGAGTATACAGGATACTCTTCATTTGGATAAAGTTTTTCTGCTGCTTCTTTGAGTTTAGGAAGAAGACTGAGTGCAGTGTCGAAGTACTCAGGTACGGTTACCGCACGGCTAGGATCTTTCTTACTTGCCCAGTACTTTCTAATTCCAAGACTACCGTCAGGATCAATATAATGAACCATTATATTTGGCCAGAATTCACTCTCTTCCCAAACTTCGCCAAGACCGAACTTCATATGTGCTTCTAGTGTGGCACGCGTAGGATCTTTTGGTTTCCATCCCTGTTTTTCAGCTGCAACTCTTAGAACTGCCTGTCTAAACTCGATGCGCTGCTCAGGTTTGGAAGGAGTGGACTGCTGATCGTTTCTCTCGCCTGCAAGGCCTACAGGAAGAACATAATCACAGTACCAGTTTGTCTCAGACCATGTTGGAGAGAGGTTAAATGAAAGCTCAACTTTATCTTCACGTTTGAGCATCTCTATCCATCTAAAGCCATCTGGATTGATCCATACAGGATTATACATACGAGGCATATAAACCGCGATAGATTTCGGAATTTTCAATCCTCTTTTTGTCCACTTTTCATGCCATTCGTCATCCATCATAATATGTGGAAGGATATGACTCATCTCATATGTAGAGATTGGATACTCAGGCGGCCAAGCAAGCTCGTTCCAAACATCCGCTTTTTTCGGGTGTTCTCCTGCCACTGTCGCTTTATCGCCTTTTCCTGCAACGGAGATCTCATGCCAGTGGTGGAATGATGTACCGCCAATGTCTCCTCTAAGTGCACCGCGAAGTGCAAGTGGTAGGAATCCAGAACGAGTGTTCATCCATCCGCCTCTGTGACCGATCGGTCCGGATCTCCAAAGATACGTAGCGATTTGATCACCTGCAGGAATAAACATTTCCCAAAGTTGGTCAAGCTTATACTCCATACCCTCAAGACGACACTCTTTGACAACGAACTCTTTTGTATATGGAGCATAAAGCTCTTTGAGAAGCTCTATAAAATCTTCATACGAGTCACCTTTTGGTACCTTCTTGATATAACCATATTCAACAAGTTTTTTAAGATACTTTCTATTTTTCATGAGTCTGTCCCAGTTAACCCAGTTCTTCACAAACTCATGATTGACTAAATCACTTCCATCTTTATCTTTCTCATTGAGAATTCTGTTGACAAGGTAAAGATAAAGTGCCGCTTCTGTACCCGGCCATGCAGGGATCCAAAGATCAGCCATACCGGCAGAGTTTGACATACGAGGGTCGATAACGACCATTTTCGCTCCACGTTTTCTAGCATCGGCAATCAAACCGGCAGATTGCTGGAAGTAGTGACCTGCATCCGCTGCGTGAGAAGACTGCAAGAAAATAAGCTTCGCATTTGCCCAATCCGGCGAGTTTCTGTCATCGTTCGCCCACTGGATAGTACCTTCACGAGCACCTGCAGAACAGATGTTTGTGTGAGAGTTGTAACCATCTACACCAAGAGACTGCGGAACCCTCGGACCAAAACCGTTTTCGTTTGGACGACCGACATGATACATAATCTGCTTTTTGGAGATTTCATCCCCTTTTTTAAGCGTATCGTGCATCTTTTTGCCGATAGCCGCCATAGCTTCATCCCACGTGGTTCGTACCCACTTGCCTTCTCCACGTTTAGAACCCGGAGCACGCTTGATAGGGAATGGAATACGATCCGGATCGTACATTTGAGATGTAACGGCATAACCTTTAGCACAGTTTCTACCGCGTGATCCCGTATGAAGCGGGTTACCCATATATTTTCGTACAGTCAAAATACCTTTTTCATAATCGTTTTTCTTGACCCATGCAGTCAAACCACAACCTGCTTCACAGTTGGAGCAGACTGTCGGAACGAGTACATAGTCATTCACTTCGATACCATCAGGATTCGAACTGCTTTTTACACCATGGCGCTCGATTCCGCCTCTTTTCCAATCATCGCCGTCAAGCTCCTGGAAATTATCCCACTCCGAGTGATCAGGATAAAATGAAAGAGAGCTTGGTGTGTTTGTAAATTTGCTATCTGCTACAGACTCCGCTGCAGCGTCCGTTGCAAATACACCCTTTGCTATAGCGGCGCCGGCAACACTAAACGCAGCACCTTTTAAAAATGTTCTTCTACTTTCTAAATACATTTATATCCTCTCCTAACTTAATGGTAATAATTGTGGGATTACAAGCCAAACATGTTTTACAACCCATAGACCGACGATTGCAAGAATCGCTGCTAGACTAAGAAGCGCATTGCTTTTGCTTACTCTATATAGAGCAACAAGAAGCATAGGCAATAAGTATGCAACCCACTGTCCTATCCAGAACATTGTAGAGTATTCGCCATCCCCTTTGACATAAGAAAGAATTGCAGCAACTTCTTCAGCTTTCATTGCACCGAAGATATACTCTGACATATAGATAATGAATGCCATAAGAGCACTCAGACCAAGGATGTTCCCAAGGAACGCTTTTGTTTCATCGCTGAATTTACTTCCACCGATAAGAATCATTGCAGCTGAACCGGAAAGTGTAGCTGCTAAAATCATCTGAACCGCTTCAGTCGGCATTTGCCACAACTCTCTTGCAGTCGCTTCAGCCATAATCCCTGCAGTATAAAGCGTAACAGGAATAGCAAGAAGTGTTACCCAGAAAAGTAGCTTGTCAAATGCTGCAGTACCGTTGTTTTTGATCATTATAACGATCATGAGGAACTCCAACCCGACAAAAAGTGTCGCCATCCAAGCACCAACCGTGATAGCCGATGTCCAGTGTGGATAGAAGAAGATATGCCACATTCTCCACATTTGATGGAGATCCAACCAAGTAAAGAGGAGGAATATGTTCATAAAAACGAATGAAACTATCATCGTCTTCGTTCTTAGACCACTATCCACTTCATTTGGATTTTTTCTAAGAAGCAAAAAGAGCATGAAAACCAAACCGGTACCGATACTCTTTGCCCACATATTCATTGTTACATACCAGCCCCAGAATACATCCGGAAGCGCTACATCCAAAGTTACTACGGCATGCGTCGCCGCTATTGATTCATGTACCATTAGTGATGCCCTCCTAGTGGAAGTTTTGTAATTTTGTTAAACAGGTTGTAGCCTTCCTCTCTCTCCGAGGCGAGCGGGTTGAGATGAACCTGACCTGCACCTACATAGAAGTGATGCGGATTCGTTCCTTTTTCCGGCTTACGTACCTGAACATCTCTGTGCTCTTGGATATATTTCGAAATATTTGAAGTAGGGTCATCTAAGTCACCGAAAATATTCGCCTCAACTGGACATGCAACAACACATGCCGGCATCATCGAAGAAGCGATACGGTGCGCACAGTATGTACATTTATCGGCAGTTTGCGTTTCTGGGTCTATATAGATAGCACCGTAAGGACACGCCATAACACATCCTGCACAACCGATACATCTCTCTTTGTCGATGTTGACAATACCGTTTTCAATGTAGTGAAGTGCACTGACTGGACAAATTCGCTCACACGGTGCATTTTCACAATGGTTACATCTTAGTGGTGTAAACGTTCTTTTCGTCTCGGGAAACACCCCTACATCCACATACTTAACGCGAAGTCTCCATGTACTCAGTGGAACCTCGTTTTCCACCTTACATGCGATTTCACACCCTTTACATCCCATACAAAGATGCAAGTCAACTAGGAAACCTAATTGCATATATTCTCCTTTAGCCAAAAGGCAAAATTAAAGTTCAAAGCATATCTTCAATCCTCTGAGTAACGACTCACAGCTTGAAGATATGCTATAGATAATGTAAACTAATAGTTATTAAAAAAAGCCCTTATAATCCGTTATACGGGACATTAAAGACTTTCTTTACTGCTATGATAGTACCCTAGTTATCTTAAAAAACTTATAAAGTTGTGATGCTTTTATTACAAAAAATGCAATGTGGGAATATACGAAATTGAAAAAGTTTTATTAAATGATGTAATATATTGTAATATTATAAAAATAAGAATTTTGAATTATATATCTAAACCGACAAAAGAAGTGAAGAAGAAAACTTCTACACCTCTTTGCTAGTGAGACGAGTTTTAACGGAAGCTTCATGAGCAAACAGTCCTTCCGTATGAGCGATAAGAGCACACTCTGAACCGATTTGCTCTATAGCTTTATGACTAAACGAAATAATGGAGCTCTTTTTCATAAAATGCTCTACACCCAATGGAGAATAGAATTTTGCCGTACCGCCTGTTGGAAGAGTATGGTTTGGACCGGCTATATAGTCTCCAATCGCTTCAGGAGTGTTATGCCCCAAAAAGATAGCTCCTGCATGTTTAATGTAAGGCAAAAGCTCAAATGGATTCGATGTTGCGACTTCAAGGTGTTCTGGAGCGATCTCGTTCATCAAAGAGACAGCTTCTTCCATATCTTTTGTGATTATAATCGCTCCACGCTCCTCGATAGACTTACGCGCAATCTCTTCTCTTGGAAGTTTTTGCAACCACTGTTCTATCTCTTTATGCACCTCTTGCGCAAATGTAGCATCAGGTGTTATCAAAATAGAACTTGCCATTTCATCATGCTCTGCTTGCGAGAGCAGGTCAACGGCGATATTGCGTGCGTTTGCACTTCTGTCGGCTAAAATGCCTATTTCACTCGGTCCGGCAATCATATCGATATTGACCTCTCCAAATACAAGCTTTTTCGCAGTCGCTACGAAAATGTTTCCGGGTCCCGTAATGACATCTACTTTAGGAATCGTTTGCGTTCCGTAAGCCATCGCTGCTATGGCACTCGCTCCGCCAACCTTGTACGCTTTTTCCACTCCACACAAATGACATGCTGCTAAAAGAAGTTCATTTGGTTCGTTTCCGGGTGTTGGTGTACATACGACTATCTCTTCTACACCCGCTACTTTTGCCGGAATGACATTCATAAGCAAAGAACTCGGGTAAGCCGCCTTTCCACCGGGAATGTACAAGCCGGCTCTATCGACCGGCGTTACCTTTTGACCTAGTATCGTACCGTTGTTTTCTGTAGTTATCCAGCTTTGCGGTTTTTGCTTTTCATGATAATCGTAAATACGATCATACGCCAAATGCAAGGCATCTCGCAATTTCGCATCCAGCTTATCATACGCCTCTTTCATCGACTTTTGCTCTATGCACAGCTCACTACCACTTTGAGGAGACCATGCGTCAAACTTCGATATATGCCTCTGCAAGGCTGCATCGCCCTCTTTTTGGATCTCTTCTATAATACCTGTAACAATTTTCGTTACATTGGCTATGTCCATCTTCCCCCGCTGTAAAAGGGTCTCAAAGGCTTTAGCAAATGCGGTGTCATCACTTTGAATGAACATCATTTTTACTTTCCTTTCTTCATAAGCGGTGTCGCACTTTTTGTCAAGTACTCTTTATAACTCTTCCCGACAACATCCAGCGCCTCAAGAAAAGCTCCCGGCTTCATATAACCGCCAATCGGCTGAAAAAGTGCCTGTCCATGCTCATTTAAAAACCATATAGTCGGAAAACCTTTCGTGTAAACAGCAAGCATATAAGGAACCGTCGCTCCCTCTTCGTCTACCATTACCATATAGTTTATAAAGTTCTTGTTGAGCGTAGCGATCACTTTTGGATCTTTGAGCGTTGTACTTTTGAGCAGTTTGCAGTATTTACAGTCACTTTTTGTCATAATGAACATAATGGGTTTTTTCTCTTTTTTCGAGAGTGTCAAAGCCTCTTTATAAGAGTGTGCCCACTGAATTTCTCCGGCAAAGAGTGCCGTAGTTACAAACAGCATGCAGCTTATGAGGATTTTTTTCATTTTTTTACCTTTTTCAAAATTTCTTTGGCGATTTTTGCCAATGATTTGTCCGTGACGTCTATGACGATATCCGCGACAGCAAGATACTCCGGTCTGCGCACTTCATAAAGTGCCTTCGCTTTTTGCAAGTCTTGCAATAACGGGCGTTTAGCAAGCTTTCTTTTTGCATTGGGATGCTCTTGCAAGCGTTGCAAAATTTTTTCAAACGGAGCGTCAAGAAGCACAATTGTACCTATTTTTTTTAAATTATCAACCTTGTAAAAACCTCCACCGGTTGAGATAAGCGTATCACTCACACTTTTTTCAAGCCATTTGGCTACACGCTTTTCGAGTTTGCGAAAGTACTTCTCCCCCTCCTCCTCGAAAATCTTTTTAATTTTTCTATTTTCCATACTCTCTATAAGATCATCCGTATCTACCGCCATATAGTCCGAATGTTTGACTATCTCTCTTGCGACACTCCCTTTTCCAACTCCCATGAAACCTATCAATACAATGTTTTTCAATCGTGTCCTTTCTAAATGCAATCTGCCCTTTTGTTTGTTATTTTAACATCTTTTTACTATAATAAGCTTTCAAAAATCGTATGTAAAGGCATTTATGAAAAATCTTCGTTTTACGGCTTTAGGGTTTACACTTGCATGTAGTGTACTTCTTATCAACGCTCCCTCTTTACTTGCCAAAGAAAAAACGGCTCAGCAAAAAGAGGTTTCCCGTCTTGAAGCACTCGCAAAGTTTACCAAAGTCATCAGCATTACGGAAAAGTACTATGTCGATGAAGTAACGATACAGGAGCTTATAGACAAAGCGCTCAAAGGTATGATGAGCAATCTCGATGCCCATTCCGCTTATCTGACTGCCAGTGATTTCGACAATCTCAAAGTTCAAACTGATGGCGAATTCGGCGGTCTTGGAATAACGGTGGGAATGAAAGATGGTGCACTGACCGTCATCGCTCCCATAGAGGGAACACCCGCAGACAAAGCCGGACTCAAACCCGGAGACATCATCCTCAAAATCAACGACAAATCGACACTCAACATGACAATAGATGAAGCAGTCTCCATCATGCGTGGAAAAGTCGGTACACCTATCGATTTGACAATCGTTCGCGAAGGTGAAAGCAAGCCTATCAAAGTGCATATCATTCGTGGCATTATCAAAATCGAATCGGTCTATGACAAGAAAATAGGCAACGACATCCTTTACATACGCATCACAAGCTTCGATAAAAAAGTGGTCAAAGAGGTAACACAAGCAATTAAAAACGCTTCATGGGCAAAAGGGATTGTAATCGACCTTAGAAATAACCCAGGAGGACTTCTCGATCAGGCAGTAGGAACTGTCGATCTGTTTGTAGATAAGGGCGTGATCGTTTCACAAAAAGGGCGATATAAAAAAGATGACAAAGTCTACAAAGCAAGCAGCAGCGCTACGATTTCCAAAAAACCACTAGTCGTTTTGGTAAATGGAGGCAGTGCAAGTGCTAGTGAAATTGTCAGCGGTGCACTACAAGACCACAAACGAGCCGTTTTGGTTGGAGAAAAAACTTTTGGAAAAGGAAGTGTACAGGTCATTTTGCCTGTTACGAAAAAAGAGGCTATTAAACTGACTATTGCACGCTACTATCTTCCAAGCGGTAGAACCATTCAAGCCGTCGGTGTGACACCTGACATCAAGGTACTTCCCGGAGAGGTCAAAACACATAAAAACGAGTTTATGCTCAAAGAAGCAGATTTGAAAAAACACCTTAAAGAGGAACTTGACAAAATAGACGGCAAGAAAAAAAATACCGATAAGAAAGAGAAAAATCAAAAGAAAAAGATCATCACAGAAGATCAGCTTCACAAAGATCTTCAACTCAAAGAGGGTGTAGACATCATCAAAGCCCTTATCATTTCAAAAGGAGCCAAAGAGTAATGGAAAAAAAAGAGCTACTCTACGAAGGAAAAGCAAAAAAAATATGGACGACTGAAGATCCTGATCTTCTCATTTCCGAGTTCAAAGATGATTTAACCGCATTCAACGGTGAAAAAAAATCAAGTGAAAGCGGTAAAGGTGCACTCAACAATAAAATTTCGACAATTTTGTTCAAATACCTCAATGACAAAGGTATTCCCACACACTTTGTAAAAATGCTCGATGAGAATCATATGCTTCACAAGCGTGCCGATGTCATTCTCATCGAAGTAATCGTACGAAATATCGCAACAGGAAGCCTTAGCAGAAATCTTGGTATAGAAGACGGCAAAGTACTTCCTTTTACTCTTGTAGAGTTTGATTACAAAAATGATGAACTAGGAGACCCAAAACTCAATGATCAACACTGCCTGATTCTTGAACTGGTCAA
>JALWLR010000305.1 GCA_027084065.1 Helicobacteraceae bacterium
GATTTTATGCTTTCTGTTGCTGATGTTTCATATCAGTCTTTTAAAAATGGTGTAAAACCGGGTGGGATCATAGTTGTAGATCCTAACTTGGCTCATCCGACAGAAGAGGATAGAGAGAAGTGGAAAGTATATGAGATTCCAATCATTACAATCGCAAAAGAAGAGGTTGGTAACGTTATCACTCAATCTGTCGTTGCGCTTGCAATAGCAAACGAGATGACAGGTGTACTTCCTCATGACGCTTTGATGGAAACCATGCTTTCTAAGGTACCACCAAAAGTTCACGAAGCAAATATTAAAGCATATGAACTTGGAAGAAAATATGCTCAAGAGGCAATGAAAAAAGGAAAGTAACAAAAGCTTTCTAAAAAGAGCAGGGTGGCTTTAAAAAAGTCACCCTTTTTTTAAATATAATATTAATATTATAAAGTATTAATATTGATATTATTGAATATTACTTTAGCAATTCTGCTTTTTTATACTCTCCCAGAAAAAATCTACATGTTTTTCCATTTGTGTTGCCAAAGATGCTGTACTTTTATTATCGAAGCGCAATAGCGTGATTTCAAAGCGAATATAAAAGAGTACCGAAAGGAACTCATAAGCAATTAAAATTGGATCATTAGATCGAATTAGATCGTTTTGCATCATAATAAAAAAGGCTTGCGAGAGCAGTTTAATGTTTTTTTGATGAAACTCATTTATAAAACGTTCTCTAAGTGCCTTATTGGCAAATAACTCTATCAAAAGAAGCCGGAACATCTTTTCAGAGTGTTTGTCGAAAGTAAGCAGCTTATATTGCGTTACAAACCTATTTAAGAATGCTTTACCTCTTTTGGCTTCTTTTTCTATCTCTTCTTGGCTTATTTGTATAGGGGTTACAAAAATTTCATCAGCTATTGTTAAAAAAATTTCCTCTTTATTTTTGAAATGATTATACAAAGCCGACTCTCTAATCCCTACCTTCGAAGCGATTTTTCTAACACTGGTTGCTTTGTATCCGAGTTCGGAGAAGAGGGTAGCAGCTTCTTTTAAAATCTTCTCTTTTGTAGTCAATGACATTTATCAAGCCCTTTTATGAGTGAAGTATTGAGAAATTTATTATAGGAAATAAATTCCGAAAAAAGTTAATAAAGCCCTGAAATTGGGATGAACATTTGTTAACTACATGTAAACAAAAGATGAACAGATGTTCATTGATGCTCTTTTTCATATGAACTGATGTTCATTATCTTTTCTATAAACAGAACAACTGTTCATATAGATCTTTTTTTTAAAATATGTTAAAATTCGAATGTTTTCAGGTACGGCGAATAGCTGCTTGAGTGGAAAAACTCAAGAGGAAAGTCCGAGCTGCTCTAAGAGAGTGTTCCATCTAACGGATGGCTGGGGTAACCCAAGGGAAAGTGCAACAGAAAAGAGACTTCCTGTTTGACTTTAAACAGGTAAAGGTGAAAAGGTGGTGTAAGAGACCACCAGTCTTCATGGCAACATGGAGAGCTTGTAAACCCAACACGGCAGCAAGAAGCACATGGTTAAACTCTTAGATAAAGAGTGCTTCGCTGGAGATGCTTTGTAAAAAGCATAGTAGATTAATAGCTATTTTCAACAGAACTCGGCTTACAGCCGTACCTGATGATTGATATTTGACAATATGATTTTAAAAATGTCTTTTTTACCTCCAATAATTTTTCAAGAGAATTTACATTATGTTAACCAATATGCTAATAATTCTCACATACCTCTCCTATTGAGTTTTTCCTACTATAATGTTGTCTACAATTTAATTTTCATTACGGAGATGTAGATGCAACTAAACAGTAATCATAAAGAAAAACTCATTGAAGATATACAAAAACTTTTAAATAGCTATAAAGGTATTTCTACTACACAGATTGACTCCAATCTGCTTGCCTATATGGAAGAAAAAGAGTTGAAAAAAATCATTGATGATCTTTTGACTCAAAAAGAAAAGCTTTTGGAATCCAACCAAGAGTGGCTTGAACAGTTTAAAAAACAGCAGTAATTCCAAGTAAAATCAATTAGTTTTTAAATGTTATTTTTTTATTAACATACTTTGTGTACAATTTTGATAACAAAAAAAATTATAGGAAAAGGTTTCATTATGGAAAATATAGATTTGGTACAATTGACAAGTCAAACGAAAAAGTTGACGGCATTGATCGTTGAGGATGAAAAAGTTACAAATGAGCTTTTGAGTTCTACATTTAAAAACTTCTTTTCAGAAGTCTACTCTACTCTCGATGCGGAAGAAGCGCTTGAGTTATACAAAAAGCATCAGCCAGATGTTGTTTTTGTCGATATTATCATGGATGGCATGGATGGTATAGAGCTTACTCGAAAAATTCGTGAGATCAATCCAAAACAGATTGTTATTGTTATTTCTGGTAGTAACGATATGGCAAAAATTGCAGAGTCTATTGAAGTTGGTGTCAATAGTTTCATTCAAAAGCCAATCGATACGAAAAAAATTATCGATTTGCTAGCAAGCATCGTTTCTATGATCAACAAAAAAAGAAAGCAGCAGACAAAAACATTCTCTATCTCTTTGCCTCTTGATTTGTATGACCTTGTCAACGATAATGCAAAAGCGGAGTCTATCTCCAAAAATGCAGTTATTATCAGAGCATTGAGAAAATTTTACGATGCATAATTAGAAAAGAAAGAGGAAAATATACAAATTTTTCCTCTTTCTTGAAATTTTAGAAAACATTAAGAGAAGTTTTCTTATAATTTCGCCACGAAAGAAGGAAAACTTCTTTTTATAAATGGCCCCATCGTCTAGCGGTTAGGATCCCAGGTTTTCATCCTGGTTACCGGGGTTCGAGTCCCCGTGGGGTCACCATTTATACTCCTTTTTTATTCTTCAAAATTTTTAAATCTGTGTGTTGCAAAATTTGCGTGACATTGTACGCATTTACCGACCATTTTTTGATAGTATTCTACAACTGTATCTTTATCTCCAAATTCGGCGGCATTTGCTAGGTCTCCAGCGGCTTCATGGAAGGATTGGTCTAGTTGCAAAAATGCCTTGGGAAGTTTTCTCAGTTCCACTCTTTGTGCTTTTGTCAATTTTCTTTTTAATATAAAGCTGTCACGGATGTTCAGTGCTATTTTGTTGACTTCTTGGTAATCTCCACGAACCATATGAGAAAATATCTTGTGCATGCCCTGCTCTATTTGGAGCATTTCCATAGAAAGGAGCCCTCGTAAATCTCCTGAAAGCGATTCTACTCCTTTAGTAGAAGGTTGTGCCTGTAGTGATCCTGCAAAGAGGATAAGTGTAAGCAATAATCTCTTTTTCATTGTATATTCTCCTTTTGTTAATGATAAAAAGTTGTGAAATTATTTCACAACTTCATTAGTGGAATGTTAAGAGTCTAATTTTTTTGCTACCAACTCATTGACTATTTTCGGATTTGCTTTTCCTTGTGTTGCTTTGAGCACCTGACCAATGAAAAATCCAAAAAGCTTTTTATTTCCCTCTTTGTACTTTTGAACATTTTGAGGGTTTTTGTCGATGATCTGATCTATTATCGGCGCAATTACATCTGGGTCACTTATTTGTTCCAGTCCCCTGCTCTTTACAATCTTTTGAGGATCCTCACCGCTTTGATTCATGAGCTCAAAAACCTCTTTTGCAATTTTTGTAGAGATGGTTTCGTTATCAATCATTTGTGCCAAATCGGCTATTTGCTGCGGTGTGAACTTCAGTTCGTTTAGATCTTTTTGCTTGAGCTCTCGTGCTACTTCATTGGAGATGAGATTGGCGATGCTTACAGCAGATTTTTGCGCATTTTGCAATGCTTCTTCAAAAAATGTTGCGAGTTGCGCATCTCGTGCAAGCGTGTTGGCTACTTCACTGTTTAGAGAAAGCTCTTTTGTGTAGCGATCGAAGAGTGCTTGCTGTTCTTTTGTCATAGGGATGACACTACCCTCTTTTTGCTCGTTTTTTGGCTGTGCCTTTTGTTTTGGTTGCTCTTTTTTCTTCTCTGAATTTGGCTTGGATTTTTTCGCCCAGGAGTCTTTGAGTCCGACTATTTTGTTAAAGACGGGGTGCTCATCGCTGTAATCCACAGGCTCTTTGTAAAAGTAACCCATGCGTTCAAACTGGAAACGTTCTTGCTCTTTTTCCTCTATAACCGCCGGTTCTACGAGTGCATCGTTAACTATACGCAATGAATTTGGATTGAGGTCTTCGATGCCTTGCGGGTTTTCAACTTTGAAAAGTCTGTCATAGAGTCGCAGTTCAACTCTTTTTGCATGTGGTGCACTGACCCATTGTATGGCACTTTTTACTTTAATGCCACTGGTATCACTTCCACTTTTGGAGTCTGGAAAGTATTCTGCTTTTATTTCGACGATATTGCCTTCTTCATCTTTGATAATCTCTTTACATTTAATAATGTAAGCATGTTTGAGGCGAACAGGCTGTGATGGTGTGAGGCGATAGTACCCTTTTGGCGGGTTTTCTTCAAAATCGGCTCTGTCGATGTATATCTCTTTGCTAAAAGGCATTTTACGACTACCCTCTTTTGGGACATCACTTGGGTAGTAGGATGCTTCTATCTCCTCTTCTCCTTCATAGTTCTCTATGGTCACTTTCAGCGGTTGTTCCACACACATGACACGAGGAGCTTTTTTGTTCAAATCATCGCGAATGGCAAACTCAAGCTGTGCAACATCTACGACGGAGTTGGCTTTTGCGACACCTATTTGCTCACAGAAATTCAAGATGGATTCAGGCGTATAGCCTCTTCTTCTATATCCGGCTATTGTCGGGAGTCTTGGGTCATCCCATCCATTGACATATCCACCGTTTACAAGTTCAAGAAGCTTCCTCTTGCTCATAACGGTGTAGTTTATATTCAAACGGGCGAACTCATGCTGATATGGACGAGGTGGTTCTAGCTTAAGTGTATCGATAACCCAGTCATAAAGTTCACGGTTGTTTTCGAACTCCAGCGTACAGATGGAGTGTGTCACACCCTCTATGTAGTCAGAAAGTGGATGAGCGAAGTCATACATCGGGTATATAGCCCATTCATCCCCGGCTCGGAAGTGATGTGCATGGCGAATGCGATAAAGAAGCGGATCGCGCATTTTCATATTTGCCGCACTCATGTCGATCTTTGCTCGCAATACATGCTCACCATCTTGAAACTCGCCCTTTTTCATTCGCTCAAATAGATCGAGATTCTCTTCGATGCTTCGCTTCGCATATTTGCTACGTTTTCCCGGTTGGGTTACAGTACCGCGGTACTCGCGAATCTCCTCTTCGCTGAGGCTGTCGACATACGCTTTGCCCATTTTTATGAGTTGTATGGCATACTCATAGAGTTTTGGGAAGTAGTCGGAAGTGAACTTGACATCCCCGTCCCACTCAAATCCAAGCCATTTTACGGCATCTTTTATAGCTTCGACATATTGTGTGTCTTCCGTTGTCGGATTGGTGTCGTCCATTCTAAGATTGCAGCGTCCGCCGAAATCTTCGGCAATACCGAAATTGAGTGCAATCGATTTTGCGTGACCGATGTGGGGAAAGCCGTTTGGCTCAGGAGGAAAACGGGTAACTACTTCTTTGTATTTACCCGATTTGAGATCGTTTTCGACTATAGTTCGAAGAAAGTCTTTTTTTTTATTCATTGTTTGCTGTTCCAAAATTTTTTTTGATTCGTCATTTTATCTAAATTAATAAAAAATAGGATAAAATCGCAAAAAAATCAGGAGAGCCCATGCTACGATTTGCATGTAGTCCTACAGCGGATTTGAGCTTAGAGAGCTTGCGATTGGCATTGATGAACTTCGTCGTTGCCATGCAGCGAAACGAAGGCTTTGTCATTCGCATAGAAGATACGGATCAAAAACGCAATATCGAAGGTAAAGATGCCGAAATCGTAGCTCTTTTGGAGCTCTTTGGCATTACCTATAAAGATGTGCTCTATCAAAGTAAAAATTTCAAGTTTCACTCCGCTATGGCTATCGATCTTTTACACAGAAAAAAAGCCTTCAACTGCTTTTGTTCTTTAGAAGAACTCGAAGCGAAAAAGAAAAAAGCAAAAGAACAAAAGCGTCTTTACAGCTATGATGGTAGCTGCGAGCAGCTACCTGCCGAAGAGGTCATAGATAATCCAAAGCCTTTTACTGTTCGCATTAAAAAACCTACTAAAAACATCTCTTTTGTCGATAGGGTGCAAGGGGAACTTAGTTTTTCTCCCGAGGAAGTGGATAGTTTTGTTATTCTTAATGTAGACAAGACTCCTGCTTACGATTTTGCAACGGCGGTGGATGATATGCTTAGCGATATATCTGTCGTAATATCTAGTGAAGAGCAGATAGAGTCCGCTCCCAAGCAGATTTATGTTCGCTCCTCTTTAGGGTATGACAAAGCGATTGAATATGCCCATCTACCTCCGATGCTCGAAGCCGATACCGATACAAAATCGTTACTGCAAGAGGGATTTTTACCGCAAGCCATAGCAAACTATCTGCTCACTCTTGGAACGAATGATTCAGAGCGAATCTTTACACTAGAGGAAGCCAAAGAGCATTTCAATCTTGCCAAAATAGGCAAAACAGCTGTCAAGTTCGACAAAGAGCGCTTGCGAGAGATCAACAAAGAGCATCTTTTGCGTCTTGATGACAAAGAACTCAGCCGCTTTGTAGGTTTTGCAGATGCACAGATAGGAGCTTTAGCAAAGCTCTTTGTAGATTCTGCCGGTACAACGCGAGAGCTTAAGAGGGAGATACAAAGAATTTTCTCCAAAAAGGAGATTCCTCAAAAATATGCAAGTACCGCCGCTACGCTAAAAAAGATTATATGTCAGGCGCCCTACTTCGGTGAGTATGAAAATTTTATCCAACATCTAAAAAAAGAGTCCGCTTTAGAAGAGAGAGAGCTGCTTACAGCTTTGCAACTGCTTATAAGCGGAAGTACTGATAAGGTAGAACCAAAAGAGATCTACCCTCATATAAAAAATTATATCAAGGAGATTGTATCATGTTAGGAGATATTATAGTGGGAATTGGAAGCATTGTCATTTCGCTTCTTAATGTTTATATTTGGATTATTATCATTTCGGCACTACTTAGTTTTGTCAATCCTGATCCTTACAATCCAATCGTTCAGTTTCTTTACAGAGTGACCAATCCGGCTTACGATTTTGTCAGACGCTTCATGCGTACCGATTTCAACGGACTCGATTTTGCACCGCTTATTATCATTATTGCTTTGCAGATTCTTATAGTTATTCTCTCCTCTGTTGTGCACAGCATCGCATATTGATAGATGCGTAAAGAGCTTTTTTTTCTTTTTCTCTTATGGTGTGTGACTCTATATGCACAGACTCTACAAGAGATAGAAAAAAAGCCTACCTCCAGGGCTCGCGATCTGCTTGTTTGGGAGTTTTTGCTTCAAAAGAGGATTTCGCAAGAGGATGCGCGCAAAGCCTATGAACTCGTTGCAAATAAAAACAATCTTCGCATTCAAAAAGCGTACGTCAAACATGTCGATGATGATATTGCATACCGACTTAGATGCAAAAAAGAAAAATCACTTCCAAATATACAAGATGACCGCTGTTTAGCCTTGGCATTCTCTTTGTCCAAAAGTGCTTCTTTGTCGAAGTTTGAGCGTGACAAGCTTCGTACACGTAATGTTCCACAAAGTATGAAAACACTTTTGCGTCTGCAAAACGAAACTCCTTCTTTTGCCAATTATAGAAAATATGCTCCACAAACACTCATAACCTTTTTCATGCAACAGCCACTCTCTTTTTGGCAAAAAAAACTTGAGCCCATCATGAATGAGGAGTTTATCTCCTTTTTACAAAATGCGCCGAATTTTAAAAGTTTTGTCTCTTTTGGGGTAACCTCCTATTCTTTACCGAAGCTTCATAAAGCACTACTACATGCAAAACAAGAAGGCATTGCCTCTTCTACGGCTTTTTATTTGGCACTCAATGCACTGAGGCTTGATCAAAAAAGCAAAGCCAAGTCCTTTTTACAAAGCAGCTATAAACATGCACAATCCACCCTCCAAAAAGATAAAATCGACTTTTGGCTCTATCTGGTAACGAAAAAGCGAAGTTATCTTCAAAATCTATTGCTGAGCATGGACATCAATATTTACACTCTCTATGCCCATGAGAAACTGCATGTAGATGTAGAAAACTACTTTACGGAGATTTTGAGTGACCAAAGTAAAAAAGCAACTACAAAGCTGCAAGATCCGTTTGTATGGCTTGAAATATTACAAAAGGTAAAACAAACGCCTCAGAAGGAGCTTTTTTCACTGGCAAAATCGTACCGTCAAAAAGGAATGGAGCCGGCAGCGCGCTACATTTTGGAGCGAGCCTACAACTTTACAATGCATGGATACTTGCGTTTGTATGATGAGTATATGAATGAGATAGGTGCCAAGAAGCATAAAGCGATGATGAATGCATTGATGCGCAGAGAAAGCGGTTATGTTCCTTCTGCTCTTTCTCGCTCTTTTGCCCTTGGACTAATGCAGCTTATGCCATTTTTGGTCGATCATCTTGCACAAAAAAACGGTACAAAACTCAAAAGCTATACCCAAATGTTCGAACCAAGAAGAAACATTCTTTATGCATGGCAGCATCTACGCTGGCTTGAAAAATCACTTCACGAAAATCCGCTCTTTATCGCTTATGCCTACAACGGTGGCTACGGCTTTTTTACCCGCTACAAAAAAAGTGGCAGATTCGCACAAGGGGATTATGAACCATTTTTGAGCATGGAGATGATGAGAAACTCCGAAACCAGAGAGTACGGCAAGTATGTCCTTGCCAATTTCGTCATATATAAAAAACTATATAACGAACCCTTCTCCCTTATTGAGTTTTTTCAAAAGTTACGTTAGCGGAGGCTTTCTCTCCAATCTCTACATGCAAAAGAAGCGTTGTGTTGTTCTCTTTTGCAAAGCGAGCGAAATAGAAGTCACTCCATTTGGCTTCCATATTAATTCG
>JALWLR010000306.1 GCA_027084065.1 Helicobacteraceae bacterium
CGGATAGTCAATCCTTACTTTATGAACGATCTTGTTTTATTTATGACACTGGATGGAAAAGTTGTCATTGTCAATAAAAAACTCAAAAAACGTCTTAGAACCATCATAATTAGTGCTACGGAGTTTTTCAATAATGTTATCTATTTTGACATAATTTCCGATAAACTAATCGTAGCGACATCGACGAAAATTCTCTCTTTTGGTTCCTCTACACAGCGCATAGAGTATGAACCAAGAGAGATTATTCATGACGATTCCAATCTCTACGTCGCAACGAAACAAGGTGATATTTTACTGCTTTCTCCAAATTTGGAGATGAAAAAAAAGGTGCACTTTCCATTTGCACACTTTTTGGGTCTCGCTCTTCAAGACAAGACGCTTTATGCACTTGAAAAAGAGGGGTATCTCATAGCTCTTTCAAAAGATCTGCTCACTTATAAAGTTTACGATGTCGATTTGCCTGATGAGAGTTATGTCTATCCGGGTAAAAGCAAATTTTTCGTTGGAGATGAAGCCGTTATTCTCAACAGTGATGCAAACAGTTCCAAGTAACGAGCTTGAAGCTTTTTTCGAGTATATAGCAGTTACCAAAGGGCTGAGTAAAAAGACCCTCCAAGCTTATAGAAACGATCTTGTAGACATTGAAAAACGAGCGAAAAAACCGCTCATACAACTTCAGAGTGACACGCTGCTAGCTCTTTTGTCCCACTATGAAAACAAACGAACCCTCAATAGAAAACTAGCCGCAGCGAACTCTTTTTACGACTTTTGTCATAAGAGCAGTTTTGTAGAGAAAAAACAGCATTTCAAATCTGCCAAAATTCCAAAAAACCTTCCAAAGTTTTTAACGTTCGAGCAGATAAAACAGGGGCTTTCACTTATAGACAGAAGCAATTGGATTGGACTGAGAGATTATGCGCTCATTATGTTTTTGTATGCTAGTGGAGCTCGAATCAGCGAAGCTTTAGAGCTCAAGCGCGAAGATATAGAGGGGGAGTGGTTGCGTATTCGACATGCAAAAGGGCAAAAAGAGCGTGTCGTTCCACTTGCAAAGAGTGCTGTCGAAGCTATAGACAGCTATTTGCAGGTGCGTGATTTTGCATGTGAGTATGTTTGGTGTAATTACAAAAAATCGAAGCTAAGTCGTATATCGGCATTTCATATTACGCAGAAATACCTCGGTGTTTCTCCCCATGTACTGCGTCACTCCTATGCCACGGCACTTGTGAATGGCGGAGCCGATTTGCGTGTTGTACAGGAGCTGTTAGGACACTCTTCGCTACTTACGACACAAATATATACCCATATTCAAAAACAGGAGCTCAAAGATACACTCGATGCGTGCCACCCTATGGCATCATCAGAAGCTCTTTCCTAGTCCCAAATGTCATAGAGTCTGTTTCCATCTTCTATGATTTTTCGTACCTCTTCCCAGTTTTCATTTTTGATCGCCTCTTTAAGCTGTCTTAGTTCCTTTTCAAAAAGCTCGATGGCTTCAAGAAGATTCTCTTTGTTTTGACGAAAGATATCTTCCCACATAGAAGGGGAGCTTTTTGCAAGACGGCTCATAGAGCGAAACCCTCCGGCAGCAAGAGCCAAAATGCTGTTTTTGTCCTCTTGGTTCATAACCGTGTTGGCTATGGAGAAGCTTACGGCATGCGGCATATGGGAGATGAAAGCAGCATGTCTGTCATGCTCTTTAGCACCCATATAGTACTTTTTCATCTTTAAAGATTTGAAAATCTTCTTTGCAACATTTCGCTGGAGCTCGCCGCTTTCTTCCAAGTCGCACAGTACGACCACTTTATCTTCGTAAAGTCCCTCGATTGCAGCAGAAGGACCGAAGTTTTCCGTTCCGGTCATCGGATGTGCGGCGACAAAGTTTTTTCGGATAACGTCCGGACAACTTTTGACTATTTTTTCTTTTGTGCTTCCCATATCGATGATGGTGGTGTCTTTAGAAACGTCGGTAAGATTTTGTAAAGCTGCTATGATGCCGTCCACCGGAATGGCGAGAAAAATGACGTC
>JALWLR010000307.1 GCA_027084065.1 Helicobacteraceae bacterium
TGGATGTGCATAGCGTTTGAAAATTTTTCATCATTGGTAATACCACTTAAAATTTCAAAAAGAGCTGCGGCATCTTCATTTTTGCCGGCATGGTAATGCTCCATCGCATACTCATAGAGTGCTCTTACCGTAGCGAAGTCTTGGACATTTTCTTTTATATCGAGTTTTGTGTGCGATTCAAGAGTGTCAGTCAGTCTTTCAAGAGAAAGATCAAGGATATTTTTGTAATAATCTAGCAATGTCTGCTCATCGAATGTGTCGTTCGCTTTTTGCTCCAAGAGGTACAATTTGGCAATATCGCCTTTTTTGACCGCTTGGAGTATCTCTTTTTTCAATTCTTCTTTAGTGTTCATCTAGTGCCTTTTTAACTCTTTGGAGTACGTTTTTCGTTTTTTTTGGCTCTTCCACAAGAGCGATGCGTATAAAATCCTTTCCAGGATTGAGACCGTCGTCATCTCGGCTGAGAAATTCTCCGGGAAGAACTTTGATATTGTAGTTTTGGTAGAGTTTTTTTGTAAATTCCAGCGCACGCGGTACTTCCAGCCAAATGTAAAAGGTCGCTTTTGGAACTTCGCATCCGAGTATCTCTTTGGCGATGGCGAAGTTTTCTTTATAGATGTTACGCGAGGTTTCCACATGTGCTTCGTCACTCCATGCAGCTGCTGCGGCATGTTGTAGGGGGAGAGGAGATGCACACCCGACATAGGTTCTATATTTCATGTATTCTTTGAGAATGGTTGCATCACCTGCTATAAAGCCGCTTCTTAGACCCGGAGCACTGCTTCGTTTGGAGATGGAGTTGATGACAAGTGTGTTTTTAAAAGTCTCGTTACCGACATATTTTGCCGCTTCAAGTAAAGAGGGCACGGGTTCTTGTGTATAGAGCTCACTATAGCATTCGTCATTGAGTAGGACAAAGTCATGTTTGAGTGCAAGCTTCACCCATTTGCCAAGCTCATCCAAACTTAATGTCGAGGCGGTAGGATTGTTAGGAAAATTGAGAATGACAAGGTCGCACTGAGCTAAAATATTTTCGTCTATTTGGGGTTTGAAGCCGTTTTCTTTGGTAAGAGAAAGGTAGTGTACTCTCGCCCTTGCGGCAATGGCGGCCCCTTCATATATCTGATAAAAGGGGTTGGTAAAAGCCATTGTAGGGTTGTTCGTTTCATGCAGAAGAAACTGCGGGAAGTTAAAAAGCACCTCTCGTGTACCAAAGGTAGGAATGATCTCTTCGTCGCTGAGTGTTACTCCAAAGCGTTTTTTGAAAAAAGTTCGCATGGCTTCGCGAAGCAGGAGCTCTCCAGAAGTTTTTGGGTACTTCTTAAGCAGTGAAGCACTCTCGCAAAGTCTGTTTTGGATGAACTCCGGTGTTTCGAATTGTGGCTCTCCTATGGTTAAAGAGGAGCTTTCATAATTTGGATTGGGTGTGATCTCTTTGAGAAGTGTATTGAGTTTTTCAAAAGGGTAGGGTTGAAATTGCATGCAGTGTCATATCCTCAGATGAATTATTGCATAATTATAGCATTAAAAGGAAAAGATTACCTCTTTGAAGCAACCTAACCTATGGCGAACTTTTGTGTTATCAGCTCTCCCTCTTCATTGAAGAAAAGATAATAGACGAAATCTTTTTTTACACTCAATTCTACCAGATAGCGTAGCGCCAAATTTGCCTGAAGAGAAGCTATATGCATCACGATAGGGGCTGCAATACCTGCGGGTGTACGCTCTTTGATAGTAAAAAAGTCACGAAAACTCGCTTTATCGAAAAAACAGACCTGACCGTTGAAAGCTTCGACGCTGCCGTATATCCACGGGATATTTTTCTTTTTTGCATAAGCATCTATCTCTGCGCGCGAGGGAAGATTGTCCGTAGCATCGATAAGTAGATCGACATCGATGTTTTTTTCACTCCATGTTTTGAAGTCGCATACATGAGGAATGGCTTTGACGTAAGGGCATCGTTGCATGATGAGCTCAGCATTGACATCAGCCTTTTTATTTCCTTCGTCAGTTGTTTTAAATGCA
>JALWLR010000308.1 GCA_027084065.1 Helicobacteraceae bacterium
GTATGATCCCGACTCAATTCAGGCTCTTTATAACTACATACTCCATCAGCATGAAGTGCTGCTAAAATCATTGCACTCTTGACTTGAGCCGAAGCGATTTTACTCTCGTAATGAAAAGCGCTTAGCTCTCCTCCACGTATGCAAAGCGGTGCTAAGTCTCCATTTTTTCGTCCATCTATTTTTGCGCCTATACTTTGAAGCGGCTGTGTAACCCGTTTCATTGGTCGTGAGCGAAGGTATTTGTCTCCAGTAAGGACAAAATGCCCATTCGCACTGCTTAACAAACCGCAAAAAAGACGCATGCCCGTCCCGCTATTACCGCAGTCAAGGATTTCAAAACTCTCCTCAATACCCCTAGAGCGTATGGAGATAACACCATTTTCCTCTTTTACCTCAGCTCCAAGATGCTGAATTATTTGCAGTGTATTGAGAGTATCTTCTGCATGTAGAAAATTCTCCACTTCACTCGTTCCCTCCGCCAGCATAGCAAACATCGCACTTCTGTGTGAGATGGATTTATCGGGCGCTATTTCATTCGTACTCAAATGAAAAGGTTTTGCCGGTTGAACATAGGCTCTGCGCATTATCTTAAACCTATAGAGAGTTTTTCATCAAGAGCTTCTAAAATAGTCTCCATAGTAGAGACTATCTCCTCCTCTTGCAGTGTCTTTTCATCGCTTCGAAGCATAAAACGAAGTGTTAGACTCATATTATCGCCAAGTGCTTCATCTTCATATTTATCAACTGGATAGTAGCGAACTACATCATCACTCTTTGCCTCATCTATGACCTCTTTGATCTGCTCATAGGAAAGAGTTTGAGGAACAAGCAGACTCAAATCACGAAAAGAGGCTTGAAATTTGGAAATTTTTTGTGCCGTTTTTCTCTTTAGCTTCAACTTTTCAAACGCTATTTCACATACATATGTCCGCTCCAAATCAAATGCCTCTTCCACTAACGGATGTAATCGAAACAGAGTCCCTATCTGCTCATTTTCTTTGTATATAGCGGCACTTTGATAAGGATGTGCCAGCTTATGCTTAGGGATATAAGCTTTCAACTCAAAATCGCCAACGGCATCTGCCACTTTTTGCGTAAAAAATTCAAAATCTACCAAAGAGGGTTTCCCGCTGTTTTTCAAAGCTGCTTCCTCCTTTGCTCCGCTGGAGAGAAAAGCTAGATTAAGCGACTCTTCTCGATTTTGAGTAAAGACACTGCCAAGCTCAAACAGATGAATAGCATTGTAGCCATTCTTTCTGTTTTGTGAAGCAGACTTTATAAGCCAATGCAATAGAGTCGGTCGAAGCGTATCAAGTGTATTGACTATAGGATTTACCAAAGTGAGTTCCTCTTGAACTGTTGCAAATCCATACTTTTGCAAAGCTTCACTATCGTCAAAAACGAAATGTACCGCTTCGAAAAAGCCTGCATCAGCAGATCTTCTTCGAAAGTGCATTCGTTTTTTGTATTCGAAATAATCATCACTAAGTCTGTTTTGCTCAAGAAACTCCAGCGGCTTTGCGGGAATATTGTCGATACCTACGAGTCTGACTATCTCTTCAACAACATCTTGCTTGTTCTTGATGTCGTGTCGAAACTTCGGTACTTGCAAAACAAAAGTATCTCCAGAGGATTTTTGTAGCATAAATCCAAGATTTTTCAAGATGTTCGTCACTCTCGTCTTGTCGATCTCCATGCCTATTATGGTATCGATCTCCTCTTTTTTTATGCTAATAATCAACTCACTGAAATCATCATTGAGTTCTATAAAGCCACCAAATATCTCCGCTTTTGCATACATTTTAAGAAGCTTCAACAAATATTGCATACCAATTGCCAAATCCGGCTCGCTTCCTCTGGAACTTCTATAAAACACATAGTCGCTTGGAAGCTTCTTTTCCATCATACTTCGCGATATTTTCTCCGGAGCGATATAGCTCGCTTCTAAAATCGCCGTTGCTTCGCTCTCTTTTGCTTTTGACTCCTCCGTTTGCAGTACGCCTACAATAGATGC
>JALWLR010000309.1 GCA_027084065.1 Helicobacteraceae bacterium
TTTGTCGGTGTAGATACAAAGGCAAAGGACAAATGGGGCATTCCCGTTGCCACTATCAACCTTGATCCCCATCCGCATGATCTGGAGGTAGGGGAGTTTTTGGCGAAAAAAGCGACGAATCTATTGGCGAAGATGGGAGCAGAAGATATACGAAGTGATATTTCCGCCTCGCCGCCACCGAATTTGGTTGCGGGAGGATGTCGCTTCGGGGATGATCCTAAAACTTCGGTACTAGATAGAAACTGCCGTAGCTGGGAGGTGGAGAACCTCTACGTAGCCGATGCGAGCTTTATGCCTACAGGCGGGAGCGTGCCATACACGTGGAGCATCTATGCCAATGCCTTTCGCGTTGCCGATGCCATAAAGGAGCGATTGTTATGAAAATTTTACTGTTGGAAGACGATGTCGTTTTGTGTGATGTTATCGAGGAGTATTTGAGTGAAAAGTATGAGGTGGCGTCTACATTCAGTGCGAACAAAGCGCTTGAGATGATTGAAAAGGAGCGTTTTGATCTTTTTATTTTCGATATAAATGTTATGGGGAGCATGAACGGCATAGAGCTGTTAAAAGAACTCAGAAGCTTCAACGATGCCACACCTACGATTATTATTACGGCTTATAGCGATATGGAGCATTTAAAGAGTGCCTTTGGCAGCGGGGCGAACGATTTTATTCGAAAGCCGTTCGAGCTTGAGGAGCTTGGGGTGCGTATTGAAAATATCAAAAAGCTTTTTAAAATGAATGACGCGTTGGAGTTGGACGTGGATGTCTGGTTCTATCCGCAAAGCTATGAACTCCAGTGTGCCGACGAGACGCGAGTGCTCTCTGCCAAAGATGCGAAGATTTTGCACTATCTCGTTCAAAATGCCCATCGTGTCGTTAGCAGTGAAGAGTTGATGCAAAATATTTGGGATTTTGATTCGATGCCGAGTGAAGCGACCTTGCGCAGTCATATCCGCACGATACGAAATGCTGTAGGTAGGGAGTGCATAAAGACGCTTAGGGGAGTGGGGTATCAGTGGATGCTATAACGAGACAATCTTATATACGCTTTTTGCTGCTTTATCTTATCTCCTCTTTGACGTTGCTTGGGTTTGCAAGCTACTACTTTTACAGCGCACGTGTGAGTATGGACAAGCAGAACCTCTACTACAAAATGACCCATATCGCCGATATGCAGGGGCTCTCCATCATCGAAGCCTATATGCAGCATAAACCCTTAAAGTTGCAAAAACACAAAGGTTTTGTCATATCCCTTTATGACGCGAAGAAAAGAAGAGTTGCCGGCGAGGTGCTTGAAGAGGTGGACTTTTCTAAAGATTTTTATACTAAAGACAGTGTTACGACGCTTGTATCTACAAGCAGTGCTATGCATCACGGTATCAAGTATGTTGTCGTGCAGACAAAGCTTTTGGCACAAAATAAAAAGCAGTGTTTACAAGAGATCGTACTGTGGACGATGATCATCGCAGCGGTTATCGTCATTGTAGCGGTTTTTCTTTCTGCGATGTTTTTGCGACCGCTAAAAGAGCGTGCCAAAGAGATAGAGCGTTTTGTAAAAGATATGACGCACGAGCTCAATACGCCCATTTCGGCATTGATGATGAGTTTGGAGCGACTAAAAAGCAAAAAAGTTTATGATGAGCGCATTGTGCAAAACCTGCAAATCAGTGTTAAAAATCTGCATGAAATTTACGAGTCTCTTTCGTATGTGAGTTTTGCACAGCATATGCACGGCGAAGAGATTCTCAACTACAAAGAGATCGTCGAAAAGCAGGTGGTGTTTTTTGAGGAAATAGCCAAGAAAAAAAGGCTTCGTATAGAGATGAAGCTAGAGGATGTCACACTGAAAATAGCGCCGATAAAGGCAAAAATGATTATAAGCAATCTACTCTCCAACGCCATAAAATACTCCTATCCAAAAACGACGATTCGCGTAACACTTACGCAAAAAGAGCTGATTGTCGAGGATGAGGGAATCGGCATACAGAAGGCTCATCTTGC
>JALWLR010000310.1 GCA_027084065.1 Helicobacteraceae bacterium
CCCATTGACTATCTGGTCTCCAATCCTCCCTACATAGAAGAGGGTCTCTTTTTGGAAAGTAACCTCTCCTATGAGCCACAAAACGCGCTCTTTGGCGGTAAAAGAGGAGATGAGATCATTCGTGAGCTTATAAATCAGGCATTAAAGAGGAAAATTAGATTTTTCAGCTGTGAAACGGGTTATGATCAAAAAGATACAATTAGTGATTATTTACGACAGTACCCATACAAGCGGTTGGATTTTTACAAAGATTATGCCGGTTTTGACCGGGGTTTTACATTGGAATTAGAGGAATGAAATGATACGAAGAAACATCTATTTTGATTTTGGATACCTGATAGTTTTGGCATCGACTTTTGGTGCCGTTTTGACATTAGGTGCTATAGTAGCGCCTGTTATTTTTACAAGTGACGCCTATACGTCGGGCATGATGCTTGACCATTACAATATGGGACTTATCATGAGCGAAATTTTTAGGCGTTTTAGCTATGTTGTCTATTTTTGCGTTACTTATATTGTTATCTATGAAGCGGTTATGTATAAAAGCGGAGAACGTGATCGTATTGTCTATTTGAGTGCGTTTGCCGCCATATTTTCTGGGCTGCTTTTTGCTGCTGTATATGTACCACGTATTTTGTCCATGCAAGAAGCGGGAGCGGAAGCGACACGAAGCGACACTTTTGAGCACCTGCATCTAGCAAGTGAGCTCGATTTCAAGATTTTTGCAGCAGCACTGCTTGTGCTGTTCATACGCAGACTGATGCTCCTTCGAAGAGTGTAGAGAATTTTAAATAATTAGTTATAAGTGATGAAGTTCTAAAGCCCTTTGTCGTTTGGAATGTGAAAAAAGTATTCTGTTATTATTCGCACTTAATGATGTCTGCTCTTGGCGGATAAACGGATGTACAAAGCCAAGCAGGAGGGAAGGAACCGCGTTGTTTACTAGGGATTAAAGAAAGATTCAAACAACTCAGAGTATAATAAATTAAACATAATGCAACGTTTGTTATCGGCGTTGAAAGAGAGTTGGAATTATGAGAATCTTTATTCTGCTTTGGAGTTTTCTTTTTTTGTTGAAGCTGCATGCAGAAGATATAGATCTTTTGCTTCAGGGGTATGAAGAGGAGGCTGATCTTTCCAAAATTACCAAGCGTGACAGTGCCGGGATATTGGAAATTTTTACAAGAGAAGATTTAGAGCGTATGCAGGTACATACGCTTATGGATGTCTTAGAATCAACTCCCGCTTTTGTGCTCAAACGTGCACGAAACAATTTGACACTCCTCAATATCCCCTCAATAGGTAAATCGCCACTTACTTACATTCGACTTTATATCAACGACCATGAACTCTCCTCCAGCTCCTTTGGCAGCGGCTTTTTGATATGGGGTGAGATGCCCATCGAGTACATCGACCATATAGAGATATACAAAGCCAACTCCTCGATGGAGTTTGGAAACGAAAACGGTGCGGTCATAATCAAGCTCTACACAAAGTCCCCAGAGCGTGAAAACGGCTCGAAAGTACGTCTGTTAGCTGATCAAAAGGGAAGTTGGGCGGTCGATACCTACACGGGTGCGAAAGTGGATGAACATCTCTCCTATTTTGCCTATGCTGGAGGCGGTAATGTTCAAAGAACTCCCTACTATAACACATATAATGACAAACGCTATACATTTGAGAGTGACAGAGATTATGTGAATGTTTATGGAAACATCGCCTATGATGGCTATGTGACGGAAGTGGGATTTTATCAAAAGCAAAATGATGGTTTTATAGGGATCGGACGTTATGCTACACCCGAGGGAGGCGGTTTGGATGCCCATCAGGCTTATGTACACTTAAGCAAAAAATTTGACAATGGCATGAAACTGCAACTCTCTTACGACAAAGCACTCTACAAACGAAACTACATAGACCCAAATGGAATCCCCGTTGCAAATGCTCCAGTTTTGAATGACTACGAGCTGAAGTTTCATGACGACATAGCATCGGTTGTGCT
>JALWLR010000311.1 GCA_027084065.1 Helicobacteraceae bacterium
AAGTATCCAGAAAAAAAGTAGGGTAAACGCTCCTTGTAAAAAGAGTGTCAAATGTTTGTGCTGCCCCAAAACCATAGCCGCAAAATAGATACCTAAAACGACAAACGCCAAGTTCAAAGGACCACTCAGTGCTGCAACTGCCTTGTCATCTACTTCGGTTTTTGTCTTTCCGACAAAAAGCTCGATACTTTTGACAATGGAGACGGTAAAAATCTTTCTTACAATCAAAAAGAAGAGAAAAACGGCAAGTGCCAGACCTATCTTCGACAAAGGGGTATTTAAAAATGTATAATTGAGCAGTTCTTGGAAGTTTTGCGGCATTGCCAATCCTTTTTTAGAAAAGAATATAGCATGAATTCTCTATAATGGAGATAAAATCCAAAGAGAAGAGTCTCTTTGGATAGAAAAACTACTGAAGTTTTGGAAGTTTGAAATCCGGGATTTCGTTGAAGTTAAGATAGCGGTAAATGTTATCTTCTTTACCTTCGATCTTTTTGACAATATTGAGATACTCCTCTTTTGTAGGAAGGTATCCAAGCATTGCACAAACAGCTGCAAGTTCTGCCGAACCGAGGTAAACTTTGGCATCTTTACCGAGTCTGTTATCGAAGTTTCTCGTACTTGTAGAGAAAACGACCGCACCATCTTTTACACGTGCCTGGTTACCCATACACAGTGAGCATCCCGGTACTTCCGTTCTTGCACCTGCCGCTCCGTAAATTGCGTAGTATCCCTCTTCGGTAAGCTCCTGCTCATCCATGCGTGTAGGAGGACATACCCATAGTCTGGTAGGAACGCTACCCTCTCCTTTAAGAACTTCGCCAAGTGCACGGTAGTGTCCGATATTGGTCATACATGAACCGACAAAAACTTCATCGATAATATGCGGACGTTTTGGATCTGCAAGTACTTCTGTCAATGTTGCAACATCATCCGGATCATTTGGACATGCAAGAATAGGCTCTTTGATTTCATCAAGGTCTATCTCGATAACTGCAGCATACTCTGCATCTTCATCACGTTTCATAAGTTCCGGATTTTCAAGCCACTCTTCCATACGCTTGATACGTCTTTCCAATGTTCTATGATCTTCATAACCAGCTTCAATCATAGCTTTGAGAAGCTCGATGTTGGATTTTAGGTACTCGATTACAGGCTCTTTGTCAAGATGAACCGTACAAGCCGCCGCACTTCTTTCCGCACTAGCATCTGCAAGTTCAAACGCCTGCTCGACTTTTAGATTGGGAAGCCCTTCGATCTCAAGAATACGTCCGGCAAAGATGTTCTTTTTACCTTTCTTCTCAACTGTCAAAAGCCCCTCTTGAATAGCTTTGTAAGGGATGGCGTTGACAAGGTCACGAAGCGTCACACCCGGCTGCATTTTTCCTTTGAACTTAACAAGAACGGACTCAGGCATAGTTAGCGGCATAGAACCTGTTACTGCTGCAAACGCAACGATTCCAGAACCACCCGGGAATGAAATCCCAATAGGGAATCTCGTATGAGAATCCGCACCCGTTCCTACCGTATCCGGTAGACACATTCTGTTAAGCCATGAGTGAATGACACCATCGCCTGGGCGGAGTGCTACACCGCTTCTTTGAGAGATAAACTCAGGAAGTGTATGGTGCATCTTGACATCTGTCGGTTTTGGATATGCCGCAGTATGACAAAATGACTGAAGAACAAGGTCGGCGTTAAAACCAAGTGCTGCAAGCTCTTTGATCTCATCTCTTGTCATTGGTCCTGTTGTATCCTGGCTACCTACCGTTGTCATTACAGGCTCAACATACATACCTGGTCTGACACCTTCCATACCACATGCCTTACCGACCATTTTTTGCGCAAGAGTATACCCTTTGCCTGTATCTTCAGGTTGCTCAGGGCGAAGGAAAATATCATCTTCTCCAAGACCGAGTACTTGTCTTGCTTTTGTAGTAAGACCTCTACCGATAATAAGTGGAATACGTCCACCTGCTCTTACTTCATCTGTAATTGTATTTGGTTTGAGTTTGAACGTTGCAACAACTTCTCCATCTTTTTCCACTTTACCTTCATATGGATACAAGTCGATTACATCGCCCATTTCCAATTTAGTAACGTCAAGCTCTATAGGAAGCGCTCCGGAGTCCTCTGCAGTAGCAAAGAAGATAGGTGCGATAATACCGCCGAGAATATATCCTCCCGTTCTTTTGTTAGGAACACCCGGAATATCCTCGCCAAGGTGCCACTGAACGGAGTTGATACCGGATTTTCTCGAACTTCCCGTACCGACAACATCACCAACATATGCAACAGGATGCCCTTTTTTCTTCAGCTCTTCGATAGTACCGATAGGGTCATCCATTTTTGCTTGAAGCATAGAGAGTGCATGTAGAGGAATATCACTTCGGCTCCACGCTTCACTTGCTGGAGAAAGGTCATCCGTATTTGTCTCGCCGGGAACTTTAAAGACTGTAAGCGTAATCTTCTCAGGAAGAGGCTTTTTGTCTTTGAACCAGTCGGCATTCGCCCATGAAGCAAGAACAAGCTTCGCCGCTTCATTTCCTTCTTTATACAGCTCTTCTACATCGTTAAATGCATCATAAACAAGAAGTGTATGGCTAAGTGCTTTAACTGCAGCTTCAACAACGGTTGGATTCTCAGACTTGAGCGCATCTATAAGAGGTTTGACATTGTAGCCCCCAAGCATCATACCAAGCATCTCAACCGCTCTTTCAGGGCTGATAGCATCAACTTTTACCTTTCCTTGAACGATGTCATTCAAAAATGCCGCTTTGACATAGGCAGCGTCATCAACACCGGGCGGTACTCTGTTCTCAAGAAGATAGAGATTCTCTTCCATATCTCCTTCATTGTTCTTGATCATCTCGATCAACTCTACCGTCCACTCTGGAGAAAGAGGAAGTGGTGGAATACCAAGTTTCGCTCTCTCTTCTACATGTTTTTTATACTCGTCCATAAATGCCATAGCATAGTCCTGTGTATTGAAATAGTTTGGATGATTATATCCAATTTAGTAAACGAAAGAGACTGCATGTAACGATAGGTAACAAGTTGAAGAGTTAAAATTTTAAAGTTGTTTATTTTCGTAACACAAACAAGAAGTTATGGACACCGCTAAAGTGTCCTAACCTATACAAAAAACATGAATTGAGAAAGGAAGATGATAATAACGACAATTATAAAAGGAAATCGGTGACTTTTAAAAACCAAAGGTTGTATACCGAAAAAAACCTGTAATACACCGCGAAGACCGAGCCAACCACCTAAAAACGCCTTTATGAGCAGTACTTTTTGAAAGTTACTCAAACCATCCTCGCCGATAGAGCCGAAATTATAGTAAAAGAGAACACTTCCTGATAAAACGGCAACAATCAGCGCTTTTGGAACGACCTTTCGAACATATTTCATAAACTGCTCTCTAGCTTTTGGATACTCATCGCCGAGATCTTTTTGCATTCTGGAGCAGAAAAGATTATCTGTAAAGAGAAAACCGCCGTAAATGAAAACGGAAAATATATGGATGAGATGCACTGTAAAATAGATCATTAAAAAGCCCTACAATAAAAATTCCATAGAATTATAGTGAAAATAGTTGAGAAGAAAATAAACACTACATGCAAAAGCTACATGCAGATTGAGAAACGACTATACAAGTATTTCCCGTACACCCTTTGCATTTGGAGCAGAGAGAATTCCCTCTTGTTCCAGCTGCTCTATTACCCTTGCGGAACGGTTGTAGCCTATTTGCAGTTTGCGTTGCAAATAGGAGATAGATGTTTTTCGCTCAGTAAGAACAATTTTTTTCGCCTCTTCAAAAAGAGGATCGAGCTCTTCAAACACTTCTCTGTCACTGCTGTTTTCTTCATTCTCTTCGACAAGAAAGCTTTTATCGTAGTTTGGTTCTCTTTGACTTTTGAGAAATTCGACAATCTTTTCAATCTCCTCTTCACTGCTCCATGGAGCATGCAAGCGCACAAGTCCGGTTGCGCCGGGAGGGGTAAAGAGCATATCGCCACGCCCAAGAAGACTCTCTGCACCCTGTTGATCCAAAATAATTTTACTGTCAATTTTTTGCCCTACTCTATAACTGATACGGCTTGGGAGATTTGCTTTTATAAGTCCTGTTACGACATCCACACTCGGTCTTTGTGTTGCCACTATCAAATGTATGCCGCTTGCTCGCGCCATCTGTGCAAGTCGTGCTATGGAGTGTTCGACATCTTTGCCGCTTGTCATCATCAAATCTGATAACTCATCGATAATAACAACAATGTAAGGCAAAGGCTCCATCCCATTTTTCTTCGCTTTTTCGTTGAAGTTTTCAATATTTTTCGTACGTGTATCACTCATTAGAGCATAACGTCGTTCCATCTCCGCTACCATATTGTTCAAAGCTACAACGGCTTGTTTTGGCTTTGTAATAACTGGTGTAAGCAAATGTGGAATGTCATTGTAGATGGAAAACTCAAGCATTTTTGGATCTATCATCAAAAGACGAAGATTATCGGGGGAGTTTTTATAAAGCAGTGAAAGAATCATAGCGTTTATACCGACACTTTTCCCGCTCCCCGTTGTTCCGGCTATGAGCAGATGGGGCAGTTTTTTAAGATCGGTTACAAATGGTTTACCGACAATATCCTTTCCAAGTGCCATCGTAAGCGGTGATGCTGATTCCATAAAGAGCTTACTTTCTAAAATTTCACGCAAATAGATCGTCTCTCTTTTCTCATTCGGTATCTCAATGCCAACGACATCTTTACCCGGAATTGGGGCTTGAATCCTGATTGTCTCGGCTGAGAGTGCCATGGCAAGATCATCTTGCAAGTTGAGAATTTTGCTTACTTTTACATTTGCGGCAGGTTTGAACTCGAATGTCGAAACTATCGGACCTGTATAGGTTCGAATAACATCGCCCTCTATTTTAAAATGTGAGAGCTTCTCTATAAGTTGCTGAATTTTATCGTCTATTTCACTTTCGTCGATAGAAATTTTCTTTTTATTTGGTTTTTCCAAAAAATCAAGCGGTGGAAGTTTAAAATTTTTGGGTTTTTCACTTTTGCCCTTCTCTATGGCTTCTAAAAGTTTTGTATTTTCTTCAAGCTCATCGACGATGAGTGTATTTTTTTGCTCTTTAATTTTTGATGCCAGTTTTACGATGTCTTGTTTTTTCTCTTTTTCACTGCTTCGTTCCAAAGAGCTCTTTGTTTTAGGTTCAACTTTGTCTACTTCTTCTATGAGAGGTTTTTGCTCTTTTTCGTTTTGCATGTAGAGATTCTCTTCAACATCAAAAGGAGGCGTATCTTTGTCTTCCTCCTCTTGGATTAACTCTTCTTGCAAAAATAGTTCATCCTTCTCATCTTGATTGATACTTCGCTCTTCTAAAGCTGCCTCTTGCTTTTTTTCTTTCTTCGGTAAAGGGGGCTCATAAGATTTTGGAGTGCTTTGCAATAAAAAAGAGAGTTTTTCTTTGAGATTTGTCAAAAGTTCATCTGTCGTTTGATCAAGTAAAATCACTATGGAAATCATAGTTATGACAAACAAAAACACCCACAGTCCAAATACTCCTATATAGGGTTGTAAAAATGCGACGAAATCGTGAGCAAGTTTCCCCTGCATAGAACCATCTACCAAAAGTGCCTGTGCAAGCAATACAGAGAAAAAAAGCAATAAAGAAGCAATAGATATTTCTGCCGTTCTAAGTGTCAAATTTGAAGACTTATAAAGCTTGTAAAGAGGATAGAGCAGAACAAAAATGTAAACATAGGCGGCATATCCGAAATAGAGTCGGTTATAAGCTGCGAAAGATTTTCCAAAACTGCCGAAAATCCCGCTCTCTCCAAGTATATTTGCAAAACCGAAGTAGATAAAAAGTCCAAACAAAATTATAAATAGCGTATCTCTCAAATCTATATCCCGAAAATTTTTTTAAAAGTATATCGAAATTCTTTTTAGCCGCTTCAAAACATGACCATCTTACAGATAATTGACAAGTGATAGCTTTGAAACTCTCCCCACTGTCGAAAGGATAGCCTGATAATTCAGAGTCAATTGATTCAAACGCATAGAGGCTTCGGCGATGTCGGTATCGATTGTTTCACTACGCAAAGTTTTCGTACTGACACTCAAAAGTTCACTTCGCTGCGAGGCATTTTGAAGACTATTGGAGTATGCACCTATTTTTGCATGCATTTTCGAGACGTGTTCTGCAAGATCATCAATTACCGTAATGGCATTTTGTATACCGAGATTGCGTGGGTCATTGCTCTTACCATCAGGTCGTAAACGTTTTAATCCAACTGATTCTATAGCAGAATCTAGATGATGGAAAAAATCGGTTTTTGGATCACTTATAGTCAATGCGTCATTGAGTTGAAACGACATTGCCGGTGAGACAGATCCACCAGAAGTAATATCCTGCAGAGTAATCTCCGCTTTTGTGGTTGCTGTTGCCTTTTGGGTAAATTCCAACTTTCCGTCATAGGTAAGATCTACACTTGCTAATAAAGAGGCGTTTTCTACAGCAGCATCATACTCCTCTGGATCGTATACGCTGTTTGCGTTTGTATCTTGAGGGAGTGAATTTGTTACAACCATGTTCATAACATCACTTAATTGCCCGTAAGTCATATCGTCTGCTTTGACCTTCGTCCTTGGAGAACCTTCTACTGTGTAGATTGGGTATGTTCTATCGACTGTACCGTCTCCATCTGTATCGACACTAAATGTAGAGCCACTGTTGGAGAGATCTATCTCTGCCGTGTAGAGATTGCCGTTAATATCTGTCCCTTTAAGTGAGAGTTTCGTTCCATCCAACGAGGTGGTATTGGAAGTTTGTGTGACATCGGCAACTTCACTGAGCTTGGTGCTTTTAGTAGCAAAGGCATTATCTGCCGTTACAATTTGCGCTACATTGCCCGTTATTTTATTTCCGACTTTTGTAAATTTGGCATCATCATAGGTAAGCGCTTTATCCATTGCAAAACCATCTACGGCATTGTTGGCGGCATCTTGAGTTTGCATTTTTATATCTATATTGGACTGCGAAGAAGAAGTGGAACTTGAGAAAACTATCTTACCGTCATTGAGTGAAAATTCCAGCGTATCATCAGCATCATACAAAGCATCGAGCGTATCGAGCAGATCTTGTACTGTTTTACCGGCAATGGAAAATGAACTTGGTGCCAATGGCGTACCGTCGCTTTGAGTTCCGCTAAAAGAGATGTGATCGACATTGGATGGATAAATTTCCGATAACGGAGTATAAAGATTCGCGTTGCTAAAGTCTCCTTTTTTGAGCATCTCTCCGTTTATGGAAAAGAGACTTTCATCGAAACGATCCTGTGCGGAAGCGACATCGCTTGTATAGCCGGTATAGCCACTTTGCACAAAACCTTTAATAAATACATCTTTTTGCTCCAAATCTTCAAGCTTTGCACCGCTTGTTTCAAAGTTCAAATCCGCATCATCGGCTCCTTTGAAATCGACAGCTCCAACCATATGAAACGTCAATTTGCTCGAACCTTGAATTCTATCTTCTATTTCTATTTGTCCATGCGGATTCAGTGTAACATTGACACTATCTTTTCCGTAAGCATCCTCAATTGCACTTAAAAGTTCTCCTACGCTTTGGGTCGAGTTCATATCTATCTGTTTTTTGAAACTTGTTCCATCATGACGCACTCCCTGCAAATAAAAGTGACTTACAGGATCGTTTGACGGATCATTGTCGGTATCTCCCATCAGGTCTCTAATGGTACTTTCTGGTGTTATGAAACTCTCTTTTGCATTTGATTTTGGAATGGATGGATCGACCATGACATCTGGATGCAAATCACTTTGATTGTAGTTTTTGATGTTTGTCGTTACACGTCTGTGAGTTTGCGTCTCTTCTCCCAAGAAAAGATCGCTTCCTGGGATGTTGTACTGAATGCTAACTTGAGATCCGGCAAACGCTTTGAGTTCTTTGTCGTTTCCTCTGTAGGTTCCGTCATTGTCAATGGGTTTGGTATCGAGTGCAGAACCTGCAAAAATGAACTGACCGTTGATGGAGGTATTTGAGAGTGTTTTAAGATGATTTCGAAGCCCTTTGAGCTCTTCATATATGGCATCTAAAGAGGTGTCGTCATGAGTGGCATTGGCGGCATTGACCATAAGCACTTTCATTCTGTCCAGTGTCGTTTGCACATCATTGAGTGTTTTATCTGTCTGTGTAGCCATTTTCAAAGCACTTGTCGTACTTTTTGCCGCCTGGGTCAACGTCACTATTTCATTATCTAATCGCATCGTGTTACTGAAGATGGAGACGTCATCTTTGGCGTACTCTATTTTTAGACCCGAAGAGATCTCTTTGTTGACTTTGAGCAAGTTTTCACTCAGCCTGCTTTTCTCCGGTGCGAAAACATTTTTATAATACATACTGTTTGTAACTCTCATGCTCTACCTCCGTGTAACTTGAAACCCTGTCATACACTTTTTCAAGCAAAATCGGTTCCATCTTCGTTTTCTAGGAGTATATCGTCAAGAAAGAGAAAAACATTATGATTGCGATTCTGCCTCCTGCTCCTTTTGAAGCAATTTGAGCTGCAAGACATGACGCTCGGTTATAACGGTCATAAACTCCCCCTCAAACACCTTGATTTCCAAAACATATGCACGCACATGTACATTTCGCTTTCGTCCCTCCTGATGGCGTACCTGTGCTTTAAATACAACTTTATCGCCAAGTTTTACAGGGGCTAAAAACTGACACTCCGATGCAACTAACACTACATTCTTTTCATTGACTGCCGCCATTGCCGCAAAATCTGCCGCCCCAAAAATAAAACCACCGTGAATTAACCCGTATGAATCGACAACCATATCC
>JALWLR010000312.1 GCA_027084065.1 Helicobacteraceae bacterium
CCGGTAATATCTTTTTTAATATCAGCAATACTTTGTTCGATGTCTACATCTGTTTGTGAAGAGTAGATGGAAGTGATGGCATCGGTTCCTTCGTTGAGCGTATCGACGAGGATGTCGGTAATGGCTGCTGAGTCACCTCCTAGATCGACCGGACATGCGTAGCATATAGCAGCGGCAGGGTTGGTTGTGTCGATGGAGCCGTCCTCGTTTTCTATGCCTTCACATGCAGTCGTGTTCCCGTCAGTCGTGCAGTATCCATTCGTTAAAATAGTGGAGTTTGTCGGTGATGGCGTAGTATCTTTTGCAAGGCGGTAGAATGTTTTGTCTTGCAGGACTACGTTGAGATGAGCGTAGGATTTATCTTTGATGGTAACAGGTTTGGCTGTAATGTTCGAGTCATTTGGCGGTGTTTGTCCTATCGCCCATGCCATTGCGTCGGTGCTTGCTTTCATATCGAGTGGAATATCCTCAATAGAGTCGGTGTTGGAAATGACCTCTGCAACCTTTTCTACATCGTTGGTAAGGTATGAGACCGTAATGGTACTTTTGGTAAGCAGTGCCAGCGGAGCGTAAGTACAGACGTTTTGTACGCGAACCTGCTCTGAGAGGACTGGATCGTCACAAATATCGCCAAGAGAGGTGTTGGAATCCATCCCGATAGATTCAAGATAGTAGCGCTTTGCTTCGTTGAGAAATTTCATCGACTCGTCGTGAGCCTGCTTGTCTATCGAAGACATAAAAGCGGCAAAGGCATCATCGGCATCACCGCTGTCCAGTGCGATTTTGAGCAGGTCACTGAGTGAGAATCCCGCTTTGCCCATGTAGGCTGTAGCGAGATTGTAGCTAAGGTCGCTTTGATCGAAGTAGTTTTTACACTCCCCCTCCAGCTGGGTTATAGCAGTATCGAAACGCCCTTCATCTATGGCTTTTTGTACACTTATGCGGCAGTTGAGTTCTTCGTTGTCTCCGCATCCAGTAAGGGTCAGTGCGACTGCGCTGGCAATCGCGAGCCCTGCAAGTTTTAGTTTTGTCATAGCTCTCTCCTTGTATGAGTTAAATTATTATAACATAATCTAAGGGATTTCGGGAGTTAAATGAAGCTGAACGGAGTGTTTTAGACAGACAAAGCGATGCAAAAGCAAGAGAAATTGCTGTAGAATTAGCGGATATTTCCCAAGGAGTGCAGATGAAAGAGATTGTTTTAGGCGGGGGCTGTTTTTGGTGCATAGAGGCGGTTATGCGACGCGTCAAAGGTGTAAAAGAGGCTATAAGCGGTTATGCAGGCGGAGAGCGACCAAATCCAACATACCAGCAGGTATGCAGCGGAGCTACAGGACATGCGGAAGTGGTCAAAGTCCTTTATGATGAAAATGAAATTACACTTGATGAACTGCTTGACATATTTTTTGCCATTCACGACCCGACTACCCTCAACCGTCAGGGTGCAGATGTAGGAACGCAGTACAGAAGTGTCGTCTATTATGAAAACGAGGAGGAGAAAAGAGCCATCGAAGCGGCAATCCAAAGAGCGCAACAAAACTACACCGACCCGATAGTGACCGAAGTTGCACCAAAGCCGGAGTTTTACGAAGCGGAAAGCTACCATCAAAACTACTATGACCTAAATCCGGCACAGGGATATTGTCGGGTAGTCATCCAACCAAAAGTGCAGAAGTTTTTGACAAAATTCAGTGATAAAATAAAAAAGTAACCCTAATCGTTGTAAAATTGTGATACCGACTTAAAAAGGATTCACATGCAAAACGAAAACGATCACATCTACAATCTTGCCATTATCGGTGCCGGGCCTGCTGGTATCGCGACGGCAGTCGAAGCCTACATAGAGGGCATACGCGACATTATTTTGCTTGAAAAAGATGAAAACCACAACTCTACCATTCGCAAATACTACAAAGATAAAAAGCGTGTGGACAAGGACTGGAAAGGACAGAAGGTGGAGCTGGACGGGCGCATCTACTTTATGGATGGCACAAAAGAGTCCACACTCGATTTTTTCGACGAGCTTTTGGCAAAACACTCCGTAAAACTGCAAACACACACCGAGGTTACGGGCATTGAAAAAGAGGATGACTACTTTGTCATTCACACCTCCAAAGGGGACATCAAGGCGAAGTATGTCGTCGTTACCATAGGTCGTATGGGTAAGCCCAACAAACCAAGCTATAAAATCCCGCCATCGATTCGAAAGCGTGTCGGATACACGCTCGATGGATGCAGCCAAAACGAAAAAGTTCTCGTTGTCGGCGGCGGGGACAGTGCGGTGGAGTATGCGGTGGATTTGGCGGAGAAAAACGATGTAAGCATCTGTTACCGTCGTGAGACGTTCCGTAGAGCCAACCCGACAAATCAAAAAAATATTGCCGCCGCCATTGCACATAATGAAGTGCGCCCCATTTTGGGCGTGAACATAGAGGGGCTTGAAGATGAAAACGGTAGAGTGAAAGTGCTTTTTAAAGATCGTGAGCCGGAGGTTTACGACCGGGTCATTTATGCTATAGGCGGCACGACTCCAAGCGGTTTTTTGGTAAGCTCGGGTATAGAGGAAAAAGATGGCAAACCGGTACATGACGAACACTATCAGACAAATATTCCGGGTCTGTATGTTGCCGGCGACATAACACAAGAAAGCGGTGGGAGTATAGCCCTTGGGCTTAATCAAGGCTACTACATAGCCAAGCATATCGTAGAGCAAGAGAAGAGTAAAAAAGCGTGAATATTGCATGTAACTATCATGAACGAACCAAACACTATTATAACCGTTATGCCAAGTCGTTAGGCTACCTTGACTGGGCACACAAACCGCATCCATACCGAAGTTACGAGGATGCACCGAGGCTTTTTCTTCCGTTGGATGGGGAGTTCTCTTTGCGTTATAACGAACTGTTTGCTAACAAAGAGCCAAACGTTATGGATGTTCGAAGTATCGGCTCTTTTTTTCGTTATGCATTGGGATTGGCGGCTGTAAAAAAGTTTGGTAGTGAGAGTTGGGAACTTCGCGTCAATGCCTCAAGCGGCAATCTGCACCCGAGTGAGGCGTACTGTATCGTTCCCGGTAGTATCGTTTCCAAAGAGGATGCAACTCTTTTTCATTACCATAGTTATTTGCATGCACTAGAAGAGCTTTATGCCTATGAAGCTTTGTCTTTGCCCGGTGAAAGTTTTGTCGTTGTGCTCTCTTCGATAATCTATAAAGAGATGTGGAAGTACGGGGAGCGCTGTTATCGCTATTGTGCGCTGGATTTCGGGCATGCTTATCGTGCACTTGAAGTTGCGGCAAATCTGCATGGGTGGCATCTTCAAGCACTGGATTTAAGCGAACAGGAGTGTGGGCATCTTGTAGGGCTTGATCAAAAAGAGCGCTTTGAGCAGGCGGAGCTTGAGGGTGCCGACATCGCCGTTTTGGTTTCACGCCACATGCCAAAAAATGTAAAATCGGACATTTTACGAAATGTAAAGGTAGAAACATTTCAAGCTTTTGCTAACAGACTGTGCAGTTACTACCAAAAGTATGAAATAGTCGAGCAAATGGATGCCTCAACGAAAGCGTCCGTCGTGTCGGTAACGCAAATGCAACAGAGCCAAAAAAGCAGTGAAGCAAAAGCGACCGATGTCATTTTAAGGCGACGTAGCGCGCAGGCGTTTGACATGGAAAACTCTAAAATGGCATTGGATGAGTTGATGGAGTTGCTCAATGGCGTACAGATGGAGAACCCACAAATAGATTTCATACTCTACATCCACAACGTTTCGGGGCTTTTGCCTGGAGTCTATCTCTATAAACGCAGCTCTATGACACTTCGTCTCAAAGAGGAGTTTTTATACGATGAGGTTGCAAGCGGGCTTTTTGTGCTTGCGTTGGGAGATGTGCGGGTGCTAGCCAAAAATTTCTCTTGCATGCAGGACATTGCCGCCGATAGTGCTTTTGCTCTTTCGATGATTGCTGGATGTGAGGATGCTTTGAGTGAACCTGTGCGCTATAAAGAGCGCTTGTTCGAAGCGGGTCGCATAGGACAGCAGCTCTATTTAGATGCTACCTCTCTTGGCTACAGCGCTACCGGGATAGGCTGTTTTTACGACGATGCCATTCATAACTTTTTGGGTTTGGAGTTGCCAAGCAGGCAGGTAGTCTACAACTTTACCGTTGGCAAAGCCCTTCGCGATGCTAGACTACAAACATTGCCTCCTTATGGGCATTTAAAAAGGTAATGGCTCTTTTGAGTCAAAGAGTGCTTTATCCCGTTCTGTGATCGCTCCATCGGGAGTAAAAAGTGTCAGTTCTATTTCTGCATGTAGGTAGTTTGTAGCGCTTAAAATATGCTCCATCTCCTCAAAAGCCGCCTTTTTTGCGGCGACGATAATATTTTTTAGAAGTATTTTTTCATTGTTTGTCGTGTGGCTTGAGAAGAGTTCATTATCTAGGTAGATGTTGACGCGTACATTCATGGGTGTTTGTAATACGGGATGTTCGCTTAGTAGTTTTTGCATATCCAGTCTGTTTTGTGCCTGATAGACTTCCAAGATGGAGTCGCGGGTAAGTTGCAGCAGTACCGACCTTGCCATTTTTTACTCCTTATTGGTTTGTAAGGCGGCACTGGAGCGCTTTTTGTAAAGCATGATGAGCTTGATGGCAGTCATAACGACAATGACTTGGAAAAGAGCCGCCAAAATGAAAGCGTAGTAGTGCAGTTTGTCTATGGAGTTTGCAACATATGCAAGGGTTGCCATGGCAATAAGAAGCGTAAGCGGCATCGAGTGCGAAAGACCAAGCAAAAGAGAGTCTATAAGTCCCAGTTTTTTGATAAAGACAAGTGCGGCAAATAGGCGCATGGCAATCATCACAAGCGAGATGACGATAGCGGCGTAGATGAGCCCCTCTATTTTAAGGGCATCGAGGTTGAAACTGTAACCGATATAGATGAAAAAGATGGGTATGAGAAACCCAAAACCGTAACTTGAGAGCTTCTTTTCAAGATCATGCTTGTGCTCAAAAAAGGTTGGGATGAAAATACCGGCCAAAAAAGCTCCAAATGCCAGTTCAAGATGCAAGTACATCATTGCAGCGACAAGGAGAAAAAAGATCGCCATTGAGAGACGGATGTCCTGCTCTTGGTTGTCTTGATGGGGCATGAGAATGAGTGAGAGCTTTGGAAACCACCAAAAAAGAAGCGTCATACTACGAAAGAGAAAAAACATAAAAAGCAAAAAGAGTATCAAAGAGAGAACCGTTTTTGCAAACTGCATGCCAAATCCCGCATGCAGTGCCGCCGAGGTCAGTGTTAAAATACCGATGCTCACAACCTCTCCGATGCTACCGGCAACCATAGAGACCTCCAGCCATGACGTTTTGCCGTACTCTTTGGAGAGTGTAGCGACAAGCCCAACGGAGATAAGCGGCAACAAAACCATGAAGATTTTCCCAAGATCGAAATAGAGACTAAACGAAATGGCAAGAATGTAGAGTGTAAGCAGATAAAAAAGGATGCGCTTGAGAATGGAGCGTGAGGTTTTGAAAAACTTTTTGAGGTTTATCTCCGTGCCTGCAATGAACATCAGGTACAAAAAACCAAACTCGCTGAGAACTTTGAAAATTTCCTCATCGTGAATAAAACCCAAATAACCCAAAATGGAGCCTAGAACGATCTCTATGGGTGTTGTAGGGAGGCGCAGAAGTTTTGCGAAAAAGGGACTAAGAAGGATAATGAGCGAAACAGAGACTATCAGTGTGATGTTTGCACTCATATCCTCCATAGATTATACCTTCGTTGCAACGTTAAGCCTGAGTTTTTGCAGTCTTTGGAGGTCTTTGTCGGGCGCTTCGCCGGCAGTTGTAAGGTAGTTGCCTATGACGATGGAGTTTGCACCGTATTTGAAAATTTCAGGCCAATCATCGCCAAACATCAGCTCTCTCCCGCCTGCAACCATAATGCGCTGTGCATCAGGCAGCATCTCTCTTGTAAGTTTGATAAGTTCAAGTGCCTCATGTTTTGAGAGAGGATTTGGCTGAAGATGTAAAGCCGGGTTGTGATGGTAGAAATTAATCGGCACACTTGTCGGGCGTAGCTCTTGTAGAGAGCGCAGCATACTGACTCTGTCTTCTTGTGTCTCTCCAAGACCGAAAATACCACCGGAGATGAGCACAAGACCCGCTTCGTTTACGTTTTGACAGGTTTCAAAGCGCTCATCCCATGGATGAGTCGTGCATATCTGCTCATAAAACTCACGGGAGGTTTCAAGGTTGTGGTTGTAGGCCTTGATGCCGTTTTTCTTCAGCTCCAAAAGCTGCTCTTTGCTTGCCGTACCGTTACATGCAATAAGACGAAGACCGAGTTCTTCTTTATTGATAGCATGTGCCGTACGGCAAACAAAGTCCAAAACTTTGTCATCCAGCCCTTTGTTGGAGGTAACCAGACAAAAGCCAAGCGCTCCGTTTTTACGTGCTGCATGTGCCTCTTTTAAAATTTCCTCTTGAGGCTTTTGCTTGTAGCGCTCAATGTCGGCTTTGTAGCGTACGCTTTGAGAGCAGAACTTGCAGTCTTCATTGCATGTCCCGCTGTTGATGTTGCATATAGCGCATAAAAAGATAGTTTTATCTTGTTTCATTTAGTATACCTCGTCGTGAGTTCCAATGTTAATGAGAACGATTTGATTTTCTTCGATTTTTAAAAGAAGAATCAAGCGATACTCAAATGTTAATGAACATGCATAGAAAGATTCCAGTGCACCTTTGAGCTTATGCGTCTTTAAAGAGGGTTCAACCGGGTCGTTTTGCAGTTTTTTCAGTATATCTTTGAATTTCTCTTTGAGATCCGGATGTTTTTTGAAAAATTTTTTTGCTTTTTTTTCAAATGTCGGTGTGACTGAAAGAGTCATTATTTATAAATTCTCAACAAAAGAATCTATATCGTCGATCTGTTTTGCTTTCCCCTCTTCCTGCTCTTTTCTTGACCGTTCACACTCCTCTATAAAACGCTCTTTTTGTGTTACATTTTTGATCTTTGTTCCTTGAAAACTTTTGAGGTATGCCACAATTTTTTCAGCTATACTGTCTTCTACTTCCACATAGAGTGTCTGCATGACATCCTCCTTTTTGATGCTATTGTATCATATTCGCTCAAATGTGTAAACTTTCTCTTCTATTTGAGCAGTGCGTATATCTTTTGCAAAATAGTGTACTGTATAGCTTGTTGCATCTACCTCCAGCAGCACATATTCGCTTAGCGGTTTTTCTCTGGCACACACTTCTCCGGGATTGAGAAAGAGAGTGTTTTCATGCTTTTTTACCTCAAATATATGCGTATGCCCGAAGATGACGACATCACTGTCAGGTGTGAGATAGTAAGGCATGTGCATCAGTTTGAACTTGACGTCTTCAATCTTGAAGTAGTAGGGCTCTTTATGGAGGTTGAAGTCGTTGTGGTACTGCACCATATGGGCGTCGTTGTTGCCATAGACCGCCACATAGGGTAGGCCGGTGCTTTTGATATACGCAATCGTATCGTACTCGCATATATCTCCCGCATGGATGATATACTGCGCACCTTTTGCGATGAGATTGTCTATGGCCTCTTTTGCAAGAGGAAACTTTCTGTGTGTGTCGGAAATGACGGCTATTTTCATACAAATACTCGTTTTCTTGGAATTTTACCGAAAAAAGTGATAAGCTATAATAAAGTGATAAGTTATAATAATAATAAGAAAAAAGTAATGGGAAAAAATGTGGAAAACAAGAAGGTCATTTTCATCGACATCGAAACGGATAGAGATGGAAAGAAAATCTACTCCGTGGGGGTTGTTTGCGATGAAAAGAGTCATAAAGACAGCTCTTTAAAAGCTATTGAAAACTTCATTTCGTTGTGTGGTGAGCGCCGATTTCTTTGCGGGCACAATATATTTGCACATGACTTAGAGGTGCTAAAAGAGCATGGAGCTTTTTATTTAGAGCGTTTTGAAATCATCGACACGCTGCCTGTTTCTTTGCTGCTTTTTAATGAAAAGACTCATCATGCACTGCCCAAAGTCTACAAGGATGATGACGATTTTGAAAACGATCCCATAAAGGACTGCCAAATAACACAGACGCTTTTAGCAAGGCTGCTTGAGCGTTTTGAAAAAATGGAAAACTCTCTTAAGCGAATTCTCTACACACTCTTGCATGAGCAGAGACTCTTTAGCGGATTTTTTCGTTATTTGACACAGTTTGTAGCGATCAGTGCTCTGGAGCTTGAGGATCTGTATGCAATGATAGCTTCAAAATACGATGCCACTATCATAAACAGAGCCTATCTCAAAGAGATGATAGAAAAGCATCCTGTGGAACTTGCTTACATTGTTGCGCTTTTGACACCGCAAACAGAGCTCAAAGCCCACCCGCCAAAGGTGCTGTATGACTATCCTGAGCTTATAGAACATCAGAAAAAGCTTTGTTACGACGTTGAATCGATTTTTAAGGATTTGAGTGCGACATCCAAGGAGCTTTTTGGGTTTGGGACGTTTCGGGAATTTCCGCGCCTTGGAAACTCCTTGTTTCAAAAAAATGTGATTTCTCAACGAGATATTGTCCAAGCCGCTTTGAAAGGGGAGTCCTTTTTAGCGATCTTACCCACAGGTGGTGGAAAAACCTTTACTTTTTGGCTTCCGGCTATCATTCAGGCTTCGAAGTATAAGTCGCTCACGGTTGTCATCTCTCCATTGCAAGCTCTCATAGAGGATCATATAAAGAGTTTCGAACAAAAGGTCGCCAACTATAAAGCAGTCGCCATTAGCGGATTTTTAACGCCACAAGAGCGGGCAGAGGCTATAGAGGCAGTTGTAAACGGCGATGCGGA
>JALWLR010000313.1 GCA_027084065.1 Helicobacteraceae bacterium
TTACAGTGCTTTGTATGTTCTTTGGCCGCTTGTCACGAACAATACAACACTCTTTAGCAAAAAACTGACATGGACTCACTTCTGGCTCTATCTTATCGGAGGTATCGGAATGGGTGCCTTTGGTGGTATGGCAGGACTTGACGGGATGCTACGACGCCACCTTTATGTAAACGGCGAGTTCAATACCTTCATGATTTTAGCCGCGATCTTTGGAAGTATGGTTATGATCGCATGGATTATTTTCATGATAAACATCATCATGTCCGTAGGTCTTAAAGGCCTTATAGGGATCTTCCTCCCTGCAAAAGATGAAACGGCCTCTTACGGAATAGAACCCGAACCTGTTCCCGAAGCCGTTCCTGCTACATAACCACTCAAACCAAAAGAGGTCTTTTCCTCTTTTGGCATATCTTTTTTACAAGGAGTCTTTTTGATCCATTTAGAACGTGTTGCCGATGAAATTCAAAATGTTGGTCTGTATGATTTGGTTTTACAAGATGTCGAAAAAATAGCAGGCAAAACGAAACCGCCAAAGGACGAAATCTTAGAGATCATCCACACCCATCCACAGATTCTAGAAGATTACAAGCAAATCAACCTCGAATACAACATAAGCAATTTGCATATTCGTCCCATTGATATAGACTCTGTTTCACCATCATGCAAAGAGGAGGCTAGAGCGTTCAACGAAAATTTACAACAACTCAAAGAGATAGAAAAATATACACTCGATTTTGAACAAAGCTCTACGCTTGTTATTATCTTTTCCATAGAGTTTTTCGTTCTTTTTTCCGTACAGTACTTCATAGTTCTGCTCAACCTCAAAGATTGGCAGTGGTGGATCTACACTCTCTTTGCACTCTCTGTTTTGTTTGCATGGCTCTATGCGAAAAAGGTACGAAAGCTCTATGAAAAAAACAGCAAGATTTTTTTCCAAAAATATGCCCAGACTCAAGCTCTGCTTACAAAGCTTGAACAAAAAGGGTGTATTCGTAAAGAGGATCTCATAGTCAAAGAGTGTGAAGAACATGTCTAAAAGCATTCATGCAACCATTAAGTGGGACGAGAAACAGGCACTCAAAGCGGCAGAGCTTGTCTACAAGCACGATATGCGCCACTCCCCAAAACGCTACACAGGATGGCTTTTTATAGCACTCATGCAGTTTGGCATTGTTGCTGCGCTAAAATACAATAGCTTTACTCTCCTGGTTGTGAGTGCATTTTTGGTTTTTTACTGGTATGTTCTACGATGGTGGCTTAGAAAGCGCCTTATTGAGAAGTTTTACAAGAAAAAGGATATTCGCCCAACTACCCTACATCTGTATTGCAATGAGGAGGGCATTAGTATACAAAAACAGCAGATAAAGTGGAGTGATGTAGCCTATGCATTTGAAACCGATACCGCTATACTCATACAAACAAACGAAGAACTGCTCTACATTCCATTGGACTCTTTTGACTCTCTCGATGATGTGGATGCATGCTACGAACTGCTCAAAAAGCACGCTTGCTTGCACTAAAAGTTAGCGATTTTTCATAAAATAACGCTCAATACCATCTGCAATGCCTTTGGCAATGCGCATCTGGTAGCGTCTATTTACCAAACGTCTCGCTTCGATTTTGTTAGTTATAAACCCGACTTCTATCAAAACAGAGGGCATCTGTGCTCCAACAAGCACCCAAAAAGGGCCCTCTCTGACTCCCGCGTCAGCTATACCTTTGTAGTGTTTTCGAAGTTCTGAGAGTATACTTTGCTGAATGTCTATAGCGAGTTTGTTCGAAGCGATTATTTTATGGTTATTCATAAACTTCAAAAAACTCTGTTTGCCGTAGTAATTCATCTCCTCGATGTCCGCTTTGTTTTCCATGGCCGCCACACGCTCCGCTCGTCGCGAACGCGAAGGAGAGAGAAAGTAGGTTTCGATACCGTGCGCTTTAGTATTTTTAGAAGCATTTGCATGTATAGAT
>JALWLR010000314.1 GCA_027084065.1 Helicobacteraceae bacterium
TGTAAAAAAAGTTCTGCTTGAAGCGCTCAAATCTGGAGAGAGTGTTGCAAGCTCGTCATGAGCAGCAGCAAGATAGATAAAATTCGCATCACTATATATATCTTGAACATCGAGATCTTCATATGAGGCAGTTACACGATATGCAGGTCTCATAACAGTAGCGATGTTTGGTTTATGTAAAGTGTCTGAGCGTGTTACTTTTTTTGCATCGAGCCATAAGAGAGCATTGTAAAAAGAGTAGTAGTGTATCGAATCGACATCAAGCGCTGTTAAGTATGAATCGAAAAAATCTTCAACTTTTGAAACATCGTTTTGAATATCCTCTATAAGTGTCAAATTATTGTCCGCTGCAGTAAAGTTATAGGCTCCAAAGAGAACTTTTGCATTTTGTTGGTCTGTTATGGGATCATTGCAGGGATCGATGCCGAATCTTTCGGTAATGTCTTGTTTGAATTGGATGGTAGTTACGTTGGCATCTTGATAGTTTGTCGAGTAATAGAGATCGTTGACGATATTTATAACGTTACAGTAGCTTTGAAGAGGCAGGTTTTTGGGTTGTAAATCTGCTGCCGTGGCAATACCGTCATAATCGACATCGACAAATGTTTCAGAAGTTGCACGTGCTGTTACCGGGTAAACAATGGGATTTTTAAACTCATACTGTCTGGTTGTCGGATTGTACTGCGCAAGCTGGTTTGAAGCGTCGCTGACGACGGCACCAAGAACTGGAGCATCGGTAAAAATCGAGACGCTTTTGGATGTTGTTGTCGTATCTGGTTTGGAGCTGCATCCCGTAAGTGCAAGTAGTATGCCTCCAAGCAAAATAAATGGAAATTTTTTCATAATGTTCCTTTAGAAAGGGTAGAATCGAGGAGGATTATTTCACGCTCAAGAGTTATACCGAACAATTTCTGAATCTTTTCCTCCGCTTCTTGTATGAGTGAGTAAGCCTGCATGTAGGTACCTCCTCCGTAATTGACCAAAAAATTGGCATGAAGCTCACTCCACCCCATATTGCCGTTTCGTTTGCCTTTAAGTCCGGCTGCTTCTATAAGCCTGCCGGCAAAGTCGCCTTTTGGATTTTTAAAACAGCTGCCCGCACTTGGCTGACTCGGCTGATTTTTGCGCATTTTTTGAAACATAGCCACTTTTTTTGTATCGAATCCTTCACTATAGTGAAAAGTCGCTTCTAGGATTATATCGTCAATTTTCGTATATCTGTAACCAAAATCGATCTCTTTTTTTAAAATTTTTCTTTTGCATGTACGTATAAAGAGGAGGTTATTGAAGATTTCATACTCCTTCAATCCTGCATTCATCTTGACAAGACCACCCAACTTCCCCGGCAAGTGAGAAAGAAACTCAAAACCTCCAATATTGTTTTTTTTGCAAAACGATGCGATTTTTCCACTTGGAGTTGCTGCACCGATGCGCAGCAGACCATCTTTGAGTTTTATGTAGTCGTAAGTTTTTGAGAGCATATAAAGCGGTGGAGGGTTCTCTCCTATGAGAATGTTGCTGCAGCTGCCTATGATATAGGCCTCTTTTGGTATTTTCAAACACTCATCCACTACCGTTACATCGATAACGGGACCTACCTTGATGGAGGAAAACTTGGAGAAGTCTATCTGTTTTGTCATTCGACGAAAGAGGGAATAAGGTTGATTACTTCAGTAGAGAAATCTATCATCTCATTAAGCATCCACGGCATGGTCAAAATGATGACAATGACGACACCGATGATTTTTGGAATGAAACTAAGCGTCATCTCATTAATCTGCGTCGTTGCCTGAAAGATACTGACGGCAAGTCCAAGCAACATACCTACAAGCAGTCCTGGAAGAGCGAGTAAAAGGGCTATTTTGAATGTCTCAACTCCCAGTGAAACCAGTTTTGCTTCCATTAGCTGTTCCTTAACTCTTCATATTCAAGCGGTATCATATAATCTTCTGCTTTTATTATTGT
>JALWLR010000315.1 GCA_027084065.1 Helicobacteraceae bacterium
ACTTCGTATCGCCGGCTTTGACGATTTTTACCTGACGAAGCATCTGTGTAAAGATGATTTCGATATGCTTGTCGGCAATGTTAACCCCTTGGCTTCTATAGACCTGCTGCACTTCGCTTACAAGGTAGTTGTAAAGTGCTTTGACGCCCATAATGCGAAGCAGCTCGTGCGATGAGATGACACCCGTAGTCAAACGCTCGCCTGCATGCACGTAGTCTCCAGGGCTGACAACCGGCGAGAGAGATTTATCGACAAAGTACTCTCTAATAGTGCCCGTTTCGCTTGTAACAATTATGCGCTGCTTTCCACGAAGTGGTTTTCCAAAGCTTACGACACCGTCAATTTCGGAAATAACAGCACTCACTTTAGGTCGGCGTCCCTCGAAGAGTTCACTAACACGCGGCAAACCACCCGTAATATCGCTTGATTTTTGAAGCGCTTTTGGTGTTTTAGCCAAAATATCCGCAATCTTGACCTGATCTCCGTCTTTGACGAAAATGGAAGACTTCGGAGAAATCTGATAACGAAGCAGTTCGCCATCTTCTGTAGCAAGAACAATTGTCGGCTTGTACTCCGCTGGAATGTGGTCATTGATCATCAATCTCGTTTTTCCAGTAAGCTCATCAACTTGTTCCGTTGCAGTCGTACCGATGATAATATCTTCAAACTTGACCGTACCGTTTGCCTCGGAAATAATCGGGTTAGAGTACGGATCCCATTCGGCAATTACGACCGATTCATCGTTTGCAGGTTTTGCAATCAGTGTATCTTTTTCCACTTTTGTATTGTCATCTGCAGCTATAATGGAGCCTCTGGCAATATAGTGACGTGTCGCTTCACGGTTATTCTCATCGATGATAACGGCAAAAAGACCTTTTTCATTGACATCATAGCCCGCTTTGAGTCCCTCAAAGCGCTCAAGGTAATCCCCTTTGAGTTGGAAATATTTAACTGTTCCGTTTTCTTCAGCATGAATTTTTTGAGTAACAGGTGCACCATCATCAACCAAAAGCTCCGATGCGTACGGAATTCGAGACGGGATATTCCATCCGTCTTTAATGGTTTCAACGATACTCTCGCCCTCTTTGACTTTCTCGCCGCTTTCATAAGGAAGATAGTATTTTCCTTCGATGCGTCCGCTTACACCAGCAAGCTCGTTTGGTTTTGCAACCTCGTTCTTTCTAAGAATATAGCGAACCGTATCCTCTTTACCTTTGACACTGACGAGAATTTCATCATGAATAGTCTCTATTTTTACCTCGCCGTCAAACGGTGCTTTGATTTTCGGCTCGACAAGAAGTACTGCCGCGTTTCGTCTGTTTGCAACTATATGTTTACCGTTTTTATCTGTATAGGTTTTCAAGTTGTAATAGCGTATGAAACCCTCTTTTTCGGCAACGACTTGGCGCTCTTGCGCAGTCGAACTCGCCGTACCACCGACGTGGAACGTTCTTAGTGTCAGCTGTGTACCCGGCTCCCCGATAGATTGAGCGGCAATAATACCAACAGCTTCCCCGACACGAACGATATGTCCGCTTGCAAGATCGACGCCATAGCAGAGTGCACACACGCCATCTTCACTTTTACATGTAGTAGGCGTTCTGATAATAGCAGACTTAATGCCCGCTTCTGCAATGACTTTGGCTTTCTCTTCATCGATGAGTGTCCCTTCTGCAAAAAGAATCTCGTTAGAGATAGGATCGATAATATCTTGAGCCAAAACACGACCGTTAAGTCTGTCTTCCAATGACTCAATAAGATTGTTTTGGTCACTGATGTCCGTGATCTCTATACCCTCGTGCGTACAGCAGTCATGTTCGACTATTTTTACATTTTGTGCAACATCGACAAGCTTACGTGTAAGATAACCCGCGTTTGCCGTTTTCAAAGCGGTATCGGCGAGACCTTTACGTGCACCGTGAGTTGAGATGAAGTACTCTATGACATTTAGACCCTCTTT
>JALWLR010000316.1 GCA_027084065.1 Helicobacteraceae bacterium
TCATTGGAGTGATTTTCGGTCACTGGATAACGGATAAAATAGCACTGGTGCTTAGCGGAACGAACTTTTTTTTAACAGCGACCTCATTGATAGGATTTATATCTTTGATGGGGATAAGTGCAAGAAGTTCACTGTTGTTAATAGACTTTTCAAAGTCGCTTATCGCAAAAGGGATAGAGAAAAAAAGAGCTATTGCCATCTCTACGGCTACACGAGCCAAGCCTATTTTGATGACGACGGTAGCGATTATTTTGGGGAGTTTACTTCTATCGACCGACCCAATCTTTGGAGGGCTTGGAATTGCCTTGATTTTTGGTTCTATGGCTTCTACTGCCGTTTCACTCTTTTTGGTGCCGGTTCTTATAAATATGACAAGTGCCGTATGTCCGACATCTGATGGAGAGAAACCAGTGGATTGTAAAGGCGGTTATGACGGTCCAGTCGATAATGTCGAAGAGATAGCGCCTTAGATGGCATTGAAATTTATTATAGGAGAAAGAAAGATGAAAAAGAAAATTGTAGCAGGATTGCTTGTTGGAGTACTTGGAGTAAGTGCTGCGTATGCAGAGCCAAAGAAGTTTTACTATCCAGATGGATCGGTAAAGAGCGTTAAAGAGTATAAAAACGGTAAAGCCAATGGTGTGGAAAAGGTCTTTTACAAAAGTGGCAAAGTGAAAATGATTCGGCACTATAAAAATGGAAAACTAAACGGAGTCGCTCGTGTTTATTATGAGAATGGTCATTTGAAAATGAAGACCTATTTGCGAAACGGTAAAGTAAACGGAACGACATACGCTTTTTATGAAAATGGTGCGCTCAAAGCCGAAACACCAATGGTGGATGGGAAAATGAACGGAACGGTCAAAACTTACTACCCTAACGGACAGGTTCTTTCTGTTGAACATTATGTTATGGATGTACCGGTTTCAACGAAGAAAATTTACCATTCAAACGGCAATATGAAAGCCATTTTGCATTTTAACGACAAAGGCCAGATGGATGGAACGCAAAAAGAGTTTTATGAAAACGGAAACTTGAAGTATACGCTTTATGTCGACAACGGTCGCGCCGTCAAAGGAAGAGTCTATACCAAATCGGGAAAAATGAGAAAAATGACCGATGAAGATTTCACGGCAATGGGGTTTAAAAACTGATAGACTTTAAAGACTGTTTGGGAAAAATTGAGGCGACTTTGGTATAATGTCGTTTATCAATGCCGCTTTTTGCGGTAATGTGAAAAGAGTATATGAAAAAGATCCTGATTCTCTCAAGCGGCAGTGTCGGTCGGCATTTCATTCAGCGTGTCATCGACACCTACACAAGTGAAAACATCTACTATGTCGTAGAGATGAAAGCGAACGAATATGAGGGGGTTAACCCCGCTCGTTTTAAATTTTTCGAATTCGATCCAACAAGCTACTACAAACTTGCCAATATATTAAAAATGGAATTCATCCAGGTCTTTGTCGCTATGGAGAACAAAGCGGATGTCGAATATACGATAAAAAATATAAAATCCATCAAAAAACATTTGCGAATCATCGCCATAGATGAGTGGGGACTCCACTATGAAGACAGTAACATCGTTTTGATCAACGCTCAAGACATTCTTGCTTCAAAACTCATAGATTATTTGCCAAATGTCCCAGTAATTGCTCAAAATGTCGGTCTTGGAGAGGGCGAAATCATGGAGGTTTCCGTCCCTTTTGGCAGCTCGTTTGTCTATAAACATTTAGGGGTCATTCAGCAAAACGATTGGAAAATCGCCGCTATATATCGAAACAGAAAGCTCTTACTTCCAACACGAAGGCGGATGATTCAACCAAACGACGTTTTATTGCTCGTAGGAGAACCGCGTGTGCTAAAAACGGTCTATAGAGTTATAAAAAGAGAGCTTGGACAGTTTCCCGAACCATTTGGAACGTCGCTTTATCTTTTGATAGATATGGCAAAGAACGAT
>JALWLR010000317.1 GCA_027084065.1 Helicobacteraceae bacterium
AAAATTTTAGATGGAGTATTGGTTCAAATTGCGCTGCGAGAACTTCGCGCGGCGTATCCAGATAAATATGTCGCTATTCGCACGACCCGTGAGGGTTTGAAGTACATCATCATCAATGACTACAACTACTGATACGATTGCGGCAATAGCCACTGCAAACGGCGTAGGCTCTATAGCCATTGTTCGCATCAGTGGCGATGCCGCTGAAAAAATAGCCTCTCTCGTTACGAAAAAAGAGTCTTTCAAACCGCGCCATGCCACTCTTTCAAATATTTATAATGCCAAAGATGAACTGATAGATGAGGCGATAGTTTTACTTTTTAAAGGGCCGTACTCTTTTACGGGCGAGGATGTTGTTGAGTTTCAGTGTCACGGTGGCTCTGTCGTCGCGCAAAGCATTCTAAAGACGGTGCTGCATTACGGTGCGCGTCTTGCTGAGCCGGGAGAGTTTAGCAAGCGTGCTTTTTTTAACGGCAGAATCGATTTAAGTGAAGCTGAGGCTATCGCCAAGCTTATCGAAGCCAAAAGTGAAGATGCCGCTAAAGTGCTGGCAAGACAGATCAAAGGAGAGCTGCGAGAGTTCATTGAAGAGGTGCGTGAAGAGATCATACACATTTTAGCCTATTCGGAAGTGAGTATCGATTATGCCGAGGAGGATCTGCCACGCGATATAATAGAGCAGATGATGCAAAAAATGAAGATCCTTATAGCCTCTTTGCAGCGGACACTTCAAGCAAGTAAAAGCAGAGAGGGGCTGATGCAGGGCTTCAAAGTCGCCATCGTCGGCAAACCCAATGTCGGTAAAAGTTCCTTACTTAATGCTTTATTGCACTATGAACGTGCAATTGTTAGCGATATAGCCGGGACGACAAGAGATACGATTGAGGAGCAGGTGCGTATTGGATCGCATCTTATTCGTATTGTAGATACGGCGGGCATTCGTGAAGCGAGTGATGAAATAGAGCGTATAGGTATAGAGCGCAGTAAAGAAGCGATAGAGCAAAGCGATATAGTCATAGCACTTTTTGATGCAAGCAAAGAAGCAGATGAAGAGGATAAAAAAATTCTCAAGCTTGTAAAGGAGTTTGCAGGGGAAAAAAAGGTACTTTATGTCAAAAATAAAATAGATCTGCCACAACGTCTCAACCTGAATATAGAGTTCGATGTTGCTATCAATGCCAAAGAGAGTGTGGATGCTTTGGTAGAGAAACTAGAAGAGATTTTAGATACAACCAATACTTCGCAAGAGGTTATGCTTATATCTACGCGGCAAATTCATGCCGTCGAGTCGGCAATAGGCTATATAAAGGAGGCTTTTTTGCCGCTGGAAGAGGGAGAGTTGGAGATTTTTTCCTTTTGTCTCAATCAGGCTATCAAAGAGCTGGGATCAATTACTAGACCGTTTGAAAACGATGAGATGCTCGATAAAATGTTCAGCAGTTTTTGTTTGGGAAAATGATGCAAAAAAGTATGGCTTTGGATTTGGGTCTTAAGCGCATAGGTATAGCTTATTCGCCAGAGGGCGCTACAGTGCTTCCTTTGCAAGCTGTCATTCGAAAAAACAGAAATCAAGCGGCTAAAGAGGTCTCTTCTTTGCTAAAAGAGTGGGGCATAGAGCTTTTGGTTGTCGGAATCCCTCTAGGAGGCAGCAGTGAAGCGGAGATGCGCCGCCGCATAGAGCATTTTACAAATCTTTTAGAGTTTGAGGGAGATGTAGTCTATCAGGATGAAAGCGGTACATCCAAAGAGGCTGAAGAACTCATAAAAGGAGAGATGCGCCATGTCAAAGATGGTCGCATAGACTCCATTGCGGCGATGCTGATTTTGAAGCGCTATTTGAAAATTGTTTAAAAATGAAACAAAAACTTTTTTTCTTTATCTCCTGTTTTGCATGTAACACTTCTGTAACTTTTTCATTATAGAATCAACTGTATGAGAAGTCTCTCCTTTGCACTGCGCGATGCACACGATCTTGATACTATTGTTGCCAAGCATACTTTAGAAGATACAAGAGGATTGCTTGTGCAATTTTTCAGTGCTAAAAGCGATCCCTATTTTATAGAAGAGATACAACACTACTTTCAAAAAAAGTTTCCTTTGTGCATATTTATCGGAACGACAACAGACGGCACGATAGAGAATGAACATGTTTATGATGAAGATGTCTCGACAATCAATTTTAGCTATTTTGAGAAAACGAATCTTAAAGCATCGTTGATGCGTTATGGTAAAGATTTTCAGAACTCTTTTGAGTGTGGCTACAAAATGATGAAGCGACTTCATGACAAAGAGATAAAAGCGCTCATTACCTATACCGACGGTTTACTTATGAATGGAGAGGATTATGTGCGTGGCTGCGGTGAGTTTGCGACTGATGTCATGGTGGCGGGAGGTATGGCTGCAGACAACGGTAAAATGGAACAAACATTCATCTTCGACAAATATGAGATCAGTGATCATGGTGCCGTGGCTGTTGCTTTGTATTCGAGCGATTTGCATGTAGCGAATCATTTTAGTTTCGATTGGCTGCCGATTGGGAAAAAGATGAGAGTGACCAAAGCGGTCAACAACAGAGTTTATGAACTCGATGGAGAGAATATTGTCGATGTATATGCGAAGTATTTGGGAAAAGAGGTTGCAGCGCATTTACCTCAAATCGGCATAGAACTTCCTTTAGTGTTTGAAGAAAACGGTGTTTTGATAGGGCGCGCGGTGTTGGGTAAACATGAGGATGGAAGTTTGACATTTGCCGGTAACATCAAAGAGGGAGCCTATGTGCAGTTTGGCGTTGGCAACGTTGAGATGATTTTAAAAAACAGTACCTACCATGTTTTAAAACTGTTAGAAGCGTTACGCTATAAAATGGAGGCTGTTTTTGTCTTTTCCTGCATGGCACGACGTCGTTTTTTGGGTGTAGAGACGAAAAAAGAGCTTCAGGTTTTACGAAAGATAGCACCGGTATGCGGCTTTTTTACTTATGGGGAGTTTTTTCACAGTAAAAACAAAAACCTTCTTCTCAATGAAACGATGACACTACTAGCTCTTAGTGAAAGTGATGAAGAGCAACCTTTAGAGCCACTGTTGAAATTATATTCTCCAAGTGATCATACAGTGGATGTCTCACAGGCGGTTGCTCTTCTTGCAAATAAAGTCTCAAACGAACTTTCAGAGCTCAATATGGCACTTGAGGAGAGACTTGCAGAAAATGCAAAGTATATTTATGAACAGGCTTACAAAGACATCCTTACAAAACTTCCCAATCGTCTGGCACTTATTCAAGATCTACATGCAGAAGCGGGAAATGTCATCTTTTTGATTAACATAGACGACTTTACTGCTATTAACGATTTTTATGGGCATATGGTCGGCGATGAAGTACTGAAGCGTTTGGCTGTTATTTTGAAAGAACATTTGCCTAAAGAGATAAAAATCTACAAACTTCCATCTGATGAGTTTGCACTGATTTCGCCTTTGCATAAAAGTTACTCGGAGATTTTGGAGTTTATTAAAGAGCTGACTACAATGATCGAGCAAAAGCCTTTTGAGATAGCAGGCAATGAAATACATGTAAGTGTCACGATAGCAGCAGCATTTATTCGTCATTTTAGAACAGGTCTTAGAAATGTAGATATGGCTTTGAAGCTTGCAAAACAAAGCAATAAAAAGTTCATTATCTATCAAGAAGATATGCAGCTTGCTAAGCAGTATGAGGACAATATCAACAAAGTGCATCTTCTTAAAGAGGCTTTACAAAAAGATGCTTTTGTACCGTTTTTTCAACCTATTTGTGATGTTCAAACAAAAGAGATAAAAAAATATGAAGCACTTATTCGGATTGTCAAAGAAAACAATGAAGTGATTCCTCCGGGAGAATTTTTAGAGGCGAGTCAGAAAATAAAACTCTATCCGCTTATTACAAAAAGAATGATAGAAAAGAGTTTTGCCTACTGCAGTACAAAAGGTGTGGATTTTAGCATAAATCTCTCATATGACAATATTCTAGATGAGGAACTCAGCCGTTTTTTGTTTAAGAAAATGGATGAATACGCTATATCGGAAAGGTTAACACTTGAGATTTTGGAGACGGATGCACTTGATTATGCAAAAATAGAGGACTTCGTCAATGAAATTTACGCGCGAGGGGCGAAGATTGCCATAGATGATTTTGGAAGTGGATATGCCAACTTCAAGCACATTGCAAGTTTGCGGTGTGATTATTTGAAAATAGATGGCTCTTTGATCAAAGATATAGACAGAGATAAAAATGCGCGTTCTATCGTTGAGACCATTGTCATTTTTGCAAAGAAGCTCGGGAAAAAAACCATTGCGGAGTTTGTACACTCTAAGGAGATTTTTGAAATTGTCAAAGAGATAGGTATCGACTACGCCCAAGGGTACTATTTGGGCAAGCCGGTAGCTGAGATTTAAAGAAGCTTAAAAAAGCGTGCAGCTTCCTCTTCGTCTTCACTGAGATTATCAGGTGCGAAAAGCGGGTCTGTTTTCATCTTCTCTTGCACTTTTTTACGAGCAAATTCATAGAGTTTTTCATAGCTTTCTTTTGGGTCATCGATGAAGCCCATTCCGCTAAAGTGGTAGGGCTCTTCTTGTTCTATGCAAAGCAGAGTCCCTGAACACTCCTTTTCCATAAAATCTATAAGATCACGATAGCTAACTTCAAACTCGTCGGCATGCCAGCCGATCTGCTCTAGATCTTTATCACTGAATTCGAACACTCCATCTGCGGATGTATCATCATAGAGTGCTTTGTCATAATTGAGTTGCACTATCTCTTTCCATGCATTGGATGCTTTGATACCTATTTTATTTTCGCTTTGAGCGGTTTTATAGTTCGGTCCAAACATCTCTTGTGGTGTGAGCGGTTTTTGTGGTTTGAGTGCAGAGATTGATGGAGTGTGTTTTCCTTTGTAGATGAGTATCTCTTCATCTGGTTTGTAGGTAATGTTTCCATCTAGTGTAATGCCAAACTCTTTTTGAGAGTTGATGGCTTTAAGCAGTTCGTTTTGATCGACAATGATGATCTCTTTTAAAAGATTGAATTTTTTCATATTGAAAGCCTTTTTTCTAAAATTTATAAACAGTCTGGAAGCATTATAAATTTTTTTGCTAAATTAGAGTATAATGCGACAAATTTTTTGTAGCTTTAAGCTCAGAACAAGGAAATGACTATGGCATTGAACGTATATTACGATAAAGATTGTGATCTTGAGATCATCAAAAGCAAAACGGTTGCAATGATCGGTTTTGGAAGTCAGGGACATGCACATGCAGAAAACCTCAGAGACAGCGGTGTAAATGTCGTTGTAGGTCTTAGAAAAGGCGGAAGCTCTTGGAAAAAAGCGGAAGCGAAAGGTTTTGAGGTTCTTACAGTCGGTGAAGCGACGGCAAAAGCGGATGTCGTTATGATTCTTCTTCCGGATGAAAATCAAGCGGAAATCTACGCAAATGAGATAGAGCCAAACCTTAAAGAGGGCGCTACAATTGCATTTGGACACGGTTTTAACATTCATTATGGACGTATCAACCCTAGAGCGGACATCAATGTTATGATGGTTGCTCCTAAGGCTCCGGGTCATACGGTACGTAGTGAGTTTGTCAAAGGTGGCGGTATTCCTGATCTGATCGCTGTAGAGAAAGACCCAAGCGGAAATACAAAAGCACTTGCTCTTTCATATGCTTCAGCTATTGGTGGAGGAAGAACGGGCATTATCGAGACTACATTCAAAGATGAGACTGAAACCGATCTTTTCGGTGAGCAAGCTGTTTTATGTGGTGGCGTTTCCGCACTTATTCAAGCAGGTTTTGAAACATTGACTGAAGCAGGGTATCCTGAAGAGATGGCATATTTCGAGTGTCTGCACGAGATGAAGCTCATTGTCGATCTTATTTTCGAAGGCGGTATCAAAGATATGCGATACTCCATATCCAATACAGCTGAGTACGGCGATATGGTAAGTGGTCCTCGTGTTATCAATGAAGAGTCAAAAAAAGCTATGAAACAGATTCTTAAAGAGATTCAAAACGGACAGTTTGCCAAAGATTTCATTCTTGAAGGTCAAGCGGGTTATCCACGTATGAATGCGGAAAGAAAAAATCTTGCTGCGCATCCTGTTGAAGTAACAGGTGAACGTCTAAGAGATATGATGCCTTGGATCAAAGCGAACAAAATCGTCGATCAAGACAAAAACTAAACTCTCCTCTTTGTAGTGCCGCATTTATCTGCGGCACTGTCTATACTTCCCTCTTTTTTTAATAACCTAAAATTTTTGCATGTAAAGAGGAAAAGTTAGTACTTTTCCCCATCTTTATACATAGATGGATCAAATTCGACAATTTGGTCTCTACCGTTCTCTTTTGCGACATAGAGTGCAGTATCGGCAAATTTTATCGCTTTCCAGATGGACTCTGCTTGATCCGGATAGTAGGCTATACCGATGCTAAGTGTCTTTTTGAAAACGGCATTGCCTGCTTGGAATTCGATATTTTTGAATTTATCAGCTATGGTTTGTGCAATCTCGATGACCTTTTCTTTTTTAGGGCTATAAAGCAAAACGATAAACTCTTCCCCGCCGTAACGCACGGCAATATCTGAGGAGCGGATGCTGGATTTTAAAACTTCTCCTAGCTCTTTAATGACAAGGTCGCCTATATCGTGTCCGTAGGTATCGTTAACCATTTTAAAATGATCGATGTCAATCATCAAAACAGCGTAGCTCTTTTCGGCACGCTCGGCCTGTTTGGCGAACTTTTCTATGAAACGATCAAGGAAGCGACGGTTGTATAGACCCGTTAGGGCATCTTTGAGTGAAGAGTCTTTGAGTTTTTGCATCAAAAACTTGCTCTCAAGTACCGGTTTTGCGGCATCGAGGTAGTTTTCAATCTTTTTCATATTCGCTTGAATACTTTCGTACTCTTTGGCATCATCGGTAAAGATGGAGATGACAAGAGCGATTTCAGTATTTATATCAAACGGTATGCAGAGATAGTTCGTTGCCGGCGAGTTTTCACAGTACTGGCAAATATTGTAAAAATCTACTGAAAGAACCTCAAGACGTGTTCTGTAAGCACGACAGAGTTCGGCGTTGTTATCTACACTGGAGCAGTCACAGTTGGTTATATCTCCTTGATGATTGATGAGCTCACGGGAGTTTTTCTCTTTGTCTATAAGGTAAAATTTATAGTTTTTGATGCCAAAACGATTTTCCATGATATAGATAATACGCATAAAAATATCTTTGTAATCTTTATCGAGCTCTATCGTCTTTTTGAACTTGTAGATATTAGAAAGCTCGTTGATTATCTTTTTAGACTCCTCCAAAGGGTTTTGGCATGAGATACTTGAGCCTGCAATAAAGGTTGAAAGACTCTTTTTCAAATCATCGAAAGTGGACTGCAGTTTTTCAAAGAGGGTGTTGATCTGTTCGATGACTTCTTGACTCTCTCCTTTTAGACGCAGCTCTATACGTTTGGAGTAGTCTCCAAGGTGTGCATAGCGGATCATTTTTGAGAGTTCATGCAAGAGCTGCATGATCGGTTTGAAAAAGAAGTGAATGGAGATAAGAGCAATAATGAGAAAAACAATATTGATAGCTATTATTTTTGCAATTGTCATGATACCCGCATTTCGGGTATCGGAGATGTCGAACTTCATAGAAATCGCCCCCAAAACATCTCCCTCATTGGCATTGTGGCACTGAAGACAGTTGGGAGAGCCATAAGCGGTGGCTTTATAGGGAATAGTTACTCTTAGCGTGGCTTCGTCGGAATTTTCACTTATTTTGTATTGCATGTTTCCGCTTGAGATAACTTTTTTGTCTATTTTGTCGCGAGCCCCTTCGTTTTTAAAGCCGGGTCCAAACTGTGAGACGACTTTTGGCGCTCTGATAATCCAGAAATCTTTGATGTCTTTATGGTTTTTGATATTGTTTAGAAAAAATTCCCGTTTGTCCATAATGCCGTTTACCATATGAGCTGTAAGACCGTCACGAACATATTCGGCAGTGGAGTTGGCTTTATCGAGTGCGCTTTTGTAGGAGTACTCTCGAAAATTCAAAGCGACATTGACGACAATTGCGCTCATAAGTACAAGCAGCATTATCGTCACTATCAAAAGAAGTTTTTTGTTGGTGTTCATACCGTTGCCTTTTTAGATATAGTCGTTCTTGAAAGAGACGTAGCGCGCAGCACTTGCATAAAGCTCTTTTACCTCTTCATCGGTAAGTTCACGAACGACTTTTGCGGGACTTCCCATTATAAGGCTTCGTGGAGGGAAAGTTTTGTTTTTCGTTACCAAACTACCGGCTCCGACAATACTCTCTTTTCCAATTACCGCACCATCTAAAATAGTGGCACTCATGCCAATCAGGCAGGCATCTTCTATTGTACATCCATGTAGCATGACTCTGTGGCCGACTGTAACGTCGTTTCCAATAATGGTAGGATGTCCGTCGCCTATTTTTCTATGCTTTTTATAGTGCGTGACATGAATCATACTAAGATCTTGGATGTTGGTTCTGTCGCCTATTTTTATAAAGTGTACATCTCCGCGTACAATCGCTCCAAACCAAATGGAACACTCTTTGCCTATTTCTACATCTCCAATAACGTCGGCACTTGGGGCAATCCAGCTTTTTTCTCCGATTTTTGGTGTAATTTCTTTGTAGTCATGAATCATTTTATCTCCTTTTAGCTTTCTATAAATAGTCGTTGGGCGAGTTGTTGAACTTG
>JALWLR010000318.1 GCA_027084065.1 Helicobacteraceae bacterium
TCCACGTACATTGTGCCTCTTTGGCACTTTGAGGAAACTCCTCATAACCGATGATGGGATGGCGTAGCCTTTTTTCTACGGCATCGAGAACGAAAGGGGGTGTGGGGATGTCCATGTCGGCAACCCATGCTGGTAGAACATCATCTGTTCCAAAGAGCTCTTTTCGCAGTGTATACTTCTCTGCATTCGTGTGGGAGCGCTCTATCTTTTTTGTAAAATCATACACGGACAAATACCCCTTTTTCTTTTTTTTCGAACCCATCTATTTGCTCTATATTTTCATTCATGCAAACAACAACGCCATTGTGTGTCGTTATCTCTTGGAGGCGTTTTAAAAAATGTGGCGAGCTGCCTCTGTAAAGAACGAAGTCATACCCGTTTAGTCCCGGTTTGAGGTTGTTTTCATCCGCTTGCCAAAACTGCACCTTGGTACGTATGCGCGAAGTGTCGAACTCCAGCAGTTTTGTCTCATTGTTTTTTGTATATTTGAGATAGTTTCGTTTTTGCAGCTCCACTGCCGTTTTGATAAAACGCGCACTCAAATCCAGCCCTTCTACTTTGTCAAAACAGTTGGCAAGTTCAAAGCTCGATCTACCGCATCCACACCCCATATCGAGTGCTTTTGTCGTAGAGTCGGCATATTTACATGCACGAACGACAGGTTCGATGTAGTCAGGTTGAAGATACTCCGCTTCGAGTTTGACTATGACCTCCTCATCTTTTTCTATTGCCTCATTTATGCCATCATCGTTTTCACTGATGCAGTAACGAAAAGAGGCGTGCTGGAAAAAGTGCTTTCTAAAGGCGTAGCGGGAGTGCTTTAGTAGTTCGTTGCCGCTGCTCGCCCAGGAGGCTCCGAGAATGAGATTGTGTTTGGCATCGAATGTCGGTGTGGAGAAGTCGTCGTATGCCGGATGTACCTCAAAACCTTCAAAACCGTCGATGGGTGTGCGACTCCAGCACCATGCGTTGCCGGCTACGTCATAGAGCTCTTTGTGGAAAAAGCGTGTGACACTGCAGGAGCTAAACCCATATGCAAAATTGACATTGGCATCTTCGTGCCTAACTATCTCTTTGCCGTAACAGCGTTCATAGAGTGCCATATACTCCGCTTCGCTGAGAAGTTGGAACTTTTTGTTCTCTTTTTTGCTTTTCCATCGGCAAAAAGCCTCTGCTTCGAGTGCATTGACATCGACAGGAAAGTCAAGTGGAAGTTCTATGAGCCTGTCATAAGCACGATAGAAAAAACGCCCCTTTTGGTAAACCCAGAAGTGTGGATGTTTTGCCTTTTTTTTTCGGAGAAATTCACGTCCATCCTCATCCCAAAACTCCTCTGCTTCGTAGCCATTTTCTTCAACAAACTCCAAAAATTCGCCGTTGGTTACGAGGTATTTTGAAACAGCGAAGCTTTTTAAGTTATGCAGCTGTTCGCCGTATTCGTTATCCCATCCGTAGTAGGGATCGTGCAGCTGTTTGCCAAGCCGAATTTGTGTGGCGGGGATGGTAATGAGGTCGTTTTTGGGATGTGGAGCACTGCTTTTTTGAGGCTGGAAGCGAGTGTGTGGTCGGATGTACTCTAGTGGCATTTGTCGATGCAAAACAGAAGATGTCTCTATATGAATGCGCTCATGTTCACATCCCATCAGCACGATCCAAAATGGATCTTGCCATCCAATGGGCAGATGCAGCGGTGTCTCTTCTATAAAGCGAAGCACTCGTTCTTTGACTTTTTCTCTGTAGTTTTTAACCTCTTCGAGTTTTGGCCAGTCATGGGAGTCGCTTTGGAGATTGTCCCATGCCATTTCATCGACACCTACAGCGAAGATGGATTCGAAGTGAGGATTGATGCGCTCGTTTATCAGACCGGAGATATAGAGCTTGTTTATGAAAAAGGCAGCGGTGTGTCCGTAGTAAAAAATCATCGGATGGCGGGTCGGTTCACTT
>JALWLR010000319.1 GCA_027084065.1 Helicobacteraceae bacterium
CCGACTACATGCAAAAAAATCAGCTCTATTCTGTATGTCATCACAAAATCACTCATCCTAAAACCTCCTCCAAATAGCGTTTTGCTTCCTCTTTGGCTGCAGGAAGTTTTGAGACATCTTTCCCTCCAGCTTGAGCGAAGTCGGGACGCCCGCCGCCACCTCCCCCAAGGATTGGTGCAACACGTTTGATCCACTCTCCCGCTTTGGCATTTGCATTTTTCACTCCTGCTGCTATAAGCACTTTGTCCCCTTTGACCTGAAAGAGCATTGCCGCAACTTTGTCATAACGATTTTTCAACTCATCTATTTTTTCTTTGATGTCTCCGGCTGGATACTCCGCAACGACTACGGTCGTGTCGCCTATTTTCTCCTCTTTAAGTGTCGTACTTGCTGCTTTTTGGGCTTCTTTGAGTTCTGTTTTAAGTGTTTCGAGAGTCGATTTTAGTCGCTGTATGCCCGCTAGAACATCATGGTTTTTCACTTCTGCTTCGACCTGCTTTAGAAGAATTCTTTGATTGCAAAAGTGTTTGTACGCTGCATGACCGCAAACTGCTTCTATGCGGCGAACACCTGCACTCACACCACTTTCTTTAGTAATGATAAACGAGCCTATTTTCGCGGTATTGTCCACATGGATGCCTCCGCAGAACTCTACGCTTGCATCGCCAAAGCCGACAACCCGAACTTTATCGCCGTACTTCTCGCCAAACTGTGCTTTTGCTCCACTTTTTTTCGCCTCTTCAATCTCCATCACTTTTGTTTCTTGCGGTATCGCACGAAGGATCAGCTCATTGACCCGTGTCTCGATTTCTGCAAGTTCTTCATGCGTAAGCGCTTTTGGATGTGAAAAATCGAAGCGCAATCTGTCCGCTTCTACAAGTGAGCCGGCTTGAGAGATATGTTCTCCAAGCACCTCTCCAAGTACTGCATGCAGAAGATGAGTCGCCGAGTGATGCTTGGAAATTTCACTTCGACTTATATCTACAACGGCATCGATCTCATCGCCGACATGTAGTGGCTCTTTAGCTACTACATGCGAAAGATTGAGATCGAAGAACTTTTTCGTATCTATCACTTTCGCTTTAGGGCGAAGCTCTCCGATGTCGCCTACCTGACCGCCACTTTCTGCATAAAATGGTGTGACATCAAGCATTACCCAACCCTTTTGGTCGGTATCTAGTGAATCGACTCGTTTATAGTTTTCATCCAGCAGTGCCAAGACTTTTGAACGATGATATGTCAGTTCGTAACCGACAAATTTGTTTGGGCCAAACTCCTCTAGCAACTCTTTGAAATCGCCGTGAACAGTTGCATCTCCACTCCCTTTCCATGCCGCTTTTGCACGCTCTTTTTGCTCTTGCATCAGCTCTACGAAGCGCTCAGTATCCAGACGGAGTCCCTTTTCGCGCAGCATATCTTCGGTAAGGTCTAAAGGAAAGCCGAATGTGTCGTAGAGTTTAAACGCCACTTCGCCGCTAAAGACATCTTGCGTATTTTCAAGCTCTTTGTTAAAAAGCGCTATACCGCTTTCAATCGTTTTGAAAAAGCGTGCCTCTTCAAGCTCTATAGCCTCTTTGACGCTCTCTTTTTTCTCCTCAAGATAATTGTAGGGATCTTTCATAAGTTCTACAAGAGTATCGACAAGCTTATGCATAAACGGCTCTCTAAATCCAAGCAGATAACCATGACGAATCGCTCGTCGTAAAATCCGTCTCAACACATAACCGCGCCCCTCGTTGGAAAAGTTGACGCCTTGCGCAAGCAAAAATGTAGTCGTTCGGATGTGATCAGCAATGACTCGGTAGCTTGCACCGCTTTCATAGCTGTACTCTTTGCCTATGAGCTCTTCGACTTTGTGAATGAGCGGCATGAACAAAGAGGAGTCGTAGTTCGAAAGCACCCCCTCTTTAATTGCA
>JALWLR010000320.1 GCA_027084065.1 Helicobacteraceae bacterium
CTACATGCAAAACAATCTCTTTGGGCTGAGTGTTTTGGGATGTGTCGTTTTCGCATCCTAAAAAGAGAAGTACAACGGCAGTAAGGAAAAAGATATTGTATGTTTTCATTGTTCGTCTTTCAATATAATTCTAAAACCAATACAATACACTATTTCTGATGAAAAAATTATGAAAAAAGGTTGATATATGAGCGAAAAAGCAAGAGAACTCTATGCAAAAGAGATTATTGATGGAAAAATCGATCCTATGACGACGGATTTTGAAACATTTGCCAAACAGTTTGCAAAAAAGGAACTCATAGGATTTGAAGAGCTTGGAGACGACATTGCACCTGTAATTCGCTATTTGCTTGAGAATGAAGAGGAGTCTTTGGCAGATGATCTCAAAGGAGCCTGGCAAGCACAGCACTACGTCGATATAGCCGAAGCGATGCTTTTTGAGGATTTCGATATGGATATGGCGAAAATCGTCGTCAATAAAGCACTCTCTTTGGCGGATTCGAGTGAGGATTATGTCAATATCGCGGAGCTTTTTATAGAGGAATGGGCAGATAAAGACAAAGCCGCCGAGGCGTATAAAAAAGGGATAGAGGTTGCCAAAGAGACGACTGATTTGACCTTTGTTGCCGATAGTATCGCCGATACCGACTATCTTGACGACAAAGAGTGGGCACATACCGTTTACCAAGAAGCACTCTCTTTGGCTAAAGACGTATATGATTTCATCTACGTAGCACGCTCTGTTGCGACACCGGAGTATCTTGACGATCAGGCTGCGGCAAAAGAGATTTTGGATGTTGCAAGAGGGATGGTCGATGAGAAAGATCTAGCACAAAACGTTCGTCTTGCACTCTCTTATGCCCAGTTTTGCTCAGATTTTGAGAGTGCGAAAGAGTACTTCGTCAAATCTTTGAATTTGGCAGAAGGGTTTGAAGAGTTTTTCTATATTTTACAAAATATAGCGTTGGCGGGAATGGATGCCGATTTTTTCAAAAAAATTATGAAAATAACGCTTCTTTCGATGAATGAACAGTCTCAAAAAGAGCAGGTTGCAGAACTGGTTGAGGAGTATTTAAACGAGAAAGCTCTTGTAGAGTTTTTACGTCGAAGTTCGGCCGAAGAGATTATCGCTTTATACTCGAAAAAAGATTTGGAAGATTTGAAACTGGAGTATGCCGGAAAAATTCTTACAAATGAAATCGATCCCAAAGAGATAAGCTTTGCGGAGTATGCGAAAAAGTAGTTTATTGTAAATATTTTTAAATGTAGGTGGTACCACCGGGCGGACTCGAACCGCCACGCCGCAATGGCGGGGGATTTTGAATCCCCTGTGTCTACCAATTTCACCACGGTGGCATAAAAAAGATGCTGGAATTATAGCTAAGTAAAATTAAGAGAAGTTAAAACAATAAAACTCTTTGAATGAACCAAAATGTTGCAACTATTCCAACAATATACGCTATGAATGGATATACTCTTTTAAAAGAGCATCCAAATTTGTTACATGCAAAAACCAAACCTCCCAAAACAGCAATGAAAAGAATCTGTCCCAACTCTATACCGACATTGAAAAAGAAAAGACTCAGCGGAATGTCGTCTTGGGGCAGACCTATCTCTCTTAATGCGGAAGAGAATCCAAACCCGTGAAGCAGACCGAAACTAAAAGCCGTTATTTCAAGATGGCGTTTTGTGAAACTCTCTTTGGGGATGAGAAGCTCTTTTGCCAGTAGAATGATGCTAAGGGCTATCATCGACTCTACCAGAGGGGGTGGAATGTAGACGATTCCCAAAATACCACATGCAAGTGTTATGGAGTGTGCAAGAGTAAAGAACGTAACGGTGTAGAGCAGTTGTTTGAGGTTTTTTGCAAGAAAAAAGAGTAGCATCACGAACATAAGATGGTCAAATCCCGTTAAAATATGAAAAATACCCAGTTTGACGTATTGGCGTGCCAAGTGCCAATAGTTCGCTTTTTTGTCAATCAGTACAAATGGCGAGACGGCATTGAGAAGTGCTTTTTTTACAAAATCCTCGCCTTTGTAGTGTACGAGTACGCCCCTGTCGCTTCGAACGAGTCCGTGAACCCAAATACGTTTGTTTATAAGGTCTTTCGTTTTGCATGCAAGTGTGAACTTTTTTATGGTAAAGCCGTTATGGATGGTAACCAAAGGGGCAGAAGTACGGATACATACTTTGGGAAAGAGTATTTGAATATCCATAACACGGGTGTCGGAAAGGGGTTTTTTGTACGTTACGTCAAGTGAGCCCTCTTTTTGTTGCACAATTTCCAAATAGGAAAGTCCGCTTTGATGTGCATGCAAAAAATAAACAAGAAAAAAAAGTGAAAAAAGTATCTTCATCGTTTCTCTATCTGGTAGTGCTGTTTGATTTTGTCAAAGTTCTCTTTTTTGGCTTTGAGAACTTTTGAGGCTTTATACTCTTTGTAAACTAAAGATTCGACGTCGCTAAAAGGTGCATACTCTTTTCCTTTTTTGTTTTGCATGTAGAGTAAAAAAACTCTGTTGTCCTTTGCCGTAAATGGTCCGCTCCAGCGATGAAGCGGTGCAAAACGCATAGAATGATAAAAAAAGCGTCCATACTCCTGTTTCAATTTTTTAGGCGAAACGTTTTGGAGCAGTTTAGCACTTTTTGGTGTGAGATTTAAAAGATTGAGTCTTGCTTTGAGCTCTTTTTGTTGGGCCGCATTCAAAGAGGAAACATCAAGTAGATACAAAGAGAGCGAAGTGGGGATAAGATAGTTTTGTTTATGGTGTTTGTAAAAATCTCTCAGCTTTGTTTCGCTTGGTTCTTTTTCACTGTTTTGGTGCTGCAAAATAAACTCCATCTTACGTACCAAAATATCGTTTACCTGTTTGTCATCTTTATAAAGCTCCAAAAAATAGGCTTCGTTTTGAAGGATTTGTTTATAGGCTTGTAGATTAAAAGAGCTGTTGGCATCGAGAATTTTCGTTGCAGAAGCGGGATGGATGAGGATTTTCTTTTTTGTAGCTGTAGGGGAGGGAGCGTCTTGTGGATTGAGTAGGGTATAGAGCAGGTACAAAAACGCACCGCCGAGAAAAAAATGAACGAGAGGTTCGTGAATCAGTTTTCTAAACATTGAATGCTCACTTTTGCAGTTTTGCTTTTTTCATATGTTATATGCAGAGTTCTTTGTGAAAGAAGTCTCTTTTTTGGTTTGGGAAAGAGAAACGCTTCACATTTTTGCGGTAGGAAAAAATCCGCTTGGAGTGGAACGTGTGCTTTGAGCGAATAGGTATATGTCGTTGCATTTTTTTCAAAGTTCTCTACGACGGCGTTGGCTGCTATAAGATAGGGAGCTTGGGTATTGTTATTTGAAAAATCAAATTTTATACATGAGTTATTTTGATTTTGTTTGGTAAAGAGGGTGTAGTAGAGATGATTTTGGAATTTTTTTCTTCCGATTACTGTGCTTGATGGAGAAAAGGGCTCTTTGTTTTTTGTTTGATCCATCCGAATTGTATCGAGCTGTTTCAATCCACAAAAATTGTAGCTTCCGTCATCGTTTTTTGCAAGAGCGTAGTTGTAAAACTCCATGACTCTTGGAATGTACTCAGATGTAAAAACAGGAATGACATCCTGTCTGGTCGCCCAGTCAAAAACCTCTTTGAGTGCCTTGAGCGATGCCTGTTTCGATCCGGAATAGAAGTGGTAGTAGATGTCTATAGGTTTGAAGCGTCGTGGTGTGTTTGTACGTTTATATGTCTGTATGACACGTTTAAATCCCCAAAATGGACCGAGCCAGTCGTTTGTAAAGACATTTTCGTTTTGTTCTCCGGTATAGATTTGTGTGAAGTTTTTTCTCTCCAATCCTAGTGGTGAAATATTGGAAAGCCAAGGATGTTCGTTACTAATAATTGTGTTGCCGCCGTTTATGTTAAGGAGCTTATGATCGTAGACAAATTTAAGGGCATTGAGGCGAGGTGCGCAGTCCCCGCTCCAAAAAACTGTTTTGGCTTTTGGTTGTTTATCTGGTGGAGAGAGCTGGGTGTTAAGAGTGACAAGAGGGTCGTAGAGCTCCTTTTTTAAAGAAAAATCATACCCTTTTATGTCGATTCGGTACTGTGGAGGGAGATTGTCGTTTTTTATTTTCCCCCAGAAAAAAGGGTGTGTGTAGGTATGAGTCGCTCCTTCGACGTTGGGGAGTGCCAGAATTTTTTTAGCCATATTTCGAAGCTCATCTACAATTTTTGGATAGCGTCCGTTAGGGTCGAGTTCCGAGCCTATAAAGGAGACGGAGTGGGGAATTTTATAGACATTTAGGATGTGGTTGTAAATGGAATCGATGGAGTATTTGCCGAAATTTCCCTCAACTTTGTTGGCGATGCCGTCTCCGTCTATGTGTGTAAAAAGTAGGCGTTTACCGCTTTGTGTGGTTACGTCCGCTACGGGAATTTTTGCGAGGCTTAGACTCTGCTCAAAGAGTAAAAAGGGGTTAGCAACCCAGATGTTGTTGTTTTCTATGTTTACCATATAGCCCTCATCCACGAAGTAACCTCCCCATGCAGTAAGAGCGGCCGGTGTGGAGATACTACCGTCACTGTAGAGATAGCTTAGGACTTCTTTTGCATTTTTAACTTCTATAACAAGGCTTTTGGAGCTCATTGGAGGGTCTATTTCGAAGTCCATAAGCTGCGGGTCTCGTTTGAGTATTTTTACTTTGTTTGCCGATGTTTTACTAAATGAAATGCCTAAAAAAGAGAGTTCCTCTTTTGTAAAATTCGCTCCAAAGTTATTGATAAAAAGCAGTTTTATCTTCTCTTTTTTGACTTTTTGAAGCCATGCAAGGTACTTTTTGATGCGAGCAGGGGGTATGTAGTCTTGCAGCCAAATAACTACTCCGCTATAGCGGTGCAGTGTCTCAACCGGTGGGAAAGAATGTGCGCTTATGTCGTAGAGCACCTCTTTATAACCCAGATACTCCAAAACGGTTGCACCGTACTGGTGTGCTTCAAGCAGCGTTCTGTCGAGTCTATGTTCGTCTATGAGAACAAGAACTTCTCTTTTGAGTGGATTTTTTGCCGAAATCCCGTAAATATCGAGATTTTTCGTACTCACATAAGGGATGAACCCTTTTGCATGTAGCCTCTTTACAAGATTTTTTCCTTTCTTATCAAAGAGTTGTTTTGGAGGCAGATAGTCGATACATATAATATCTTTGTTGTATGCGCGTACTTTTTTGAGTTTGTTATCCAGCCATGCCCGGTCGTTGTTTGAAATCTCTTTGTAGGGATGCTTGATGTCATTTTGCAAACCGTGAAAATAGGATTCAAACAGCACAGCGGTCACTGCATCGTGAATTTTGTCCATAATGTCGAAGCCTCTGTTGACAATGAGCTTTGCAGTTGGGTAGCGTTTGTGAAACTCTAAAATGAAAGTAGCAAGTGCTTCTTGGTTTTTTTTGCGTTGGGTGCTGTTTTGTGTGTAGAATTCATACGAATCGAGTGTGTCGAAGAAAAAGTTTTGAAATCCTCTTTGAATCAGTGGGTCTATTTGGTGTTTGAAGATAAATTCTCTATATGCTTTGTTTTTAATATCGAGTACATCGCTTTGCCACATTGTGTTTTTTGACGCTATCCACTCTTTTTGGACTTTTTCGTAACACTGAAGGTTTTTGTCTATCTCTCCGATGCTGACATAGGCATAGATTTTATTTTTATAAAGAGAAAATCCCGGTGTACTTGTATCGACATGTTTGGGCTGGAGAATGATGTAGTCGTGAATTCCTATGGAGGGATAGGAAATATCTTCTCCATAATAGACAATGGCACTTTTTTTATAGTCGCTGCCATAAAGAATACTTGCAGTTAGTAGTAAAAGTAAAATTGTTCTTTTCATTACTCTGTCCTATTTCGGTAGATGATAGAGAAACTGATAGTTGATATAAAGCTCAAAAATTTGTCCATTCGTTCCATTTACAAAGTTGGAGTAACTCGCTCCAAAGCGAAGATGATCTTGATGCCATATTTTTCCTCCATATCCGGCATCGAAGCTGTATGTCCAGTCGTCGATGTCAGAAGCGTAGTAGTAAGAAGCCTGCAAGTATGGTCTCCAAACACGTGTGTAAAGCTGTGCGTTTGCCATACCCAAGTAAACCTCCCCGCCGTAGTTGTAAAAATCGACAGGCAGTACGAGATAAGGATTGCGTTGAATCTCATCGACGCTTCCTTTGTAGCTGGATGTTTCTTCGTAAAGTCCACGGCTGTAAAAAGCGGCAAATTTCAAGTCCGGGTAGCCTATTTTTATCGTTTTGGCAAGATTGGTATAGAAAAAAGAGCCTTTGCCTATATAGTAGTCATCACTGGAGTGATAGACATTGTAAGCATAATCGAATGTAAGAAGCGTCGATGGAAGTATGTTATAGGCGAGGGTAGGTTCGAATGTACGCTTTTTTCCGGCAATGTAGAGCTGTGTACCCTCTGCTGCATCAAGACCCATGCCTGTTTTAAGACTTAGTCGCGTGCGACTATCAAGGCGGTATGTACCACGTAGCATAAAACCACCGTAGCTATTCATTGTATCTCTATAAAGTAGATCCAACCGCACACTTCCTCGTGTAAATATCTGTTGTACTCCTAATGAGAGTGTTTTGGAGTAAGAGGGGAGATTGATAAGCTTGGTGGTATCTGTTGAGCTGTTTTTGTACAATGCGGCATGTTCGTAGAGGTAGACTCCCTCGGCAATGTAGGTTCTGTTTTGTACTTTGAAATATTTTTGAACAAGTGGAGCACGGTTGTAGTAGGCTGTTTTGAGCTCGAATTTGTCGCTTCTTCGCTGGCTAAGCTCTATTTGGTTGATGTAGAGATTTTGATTGTAGTAGTCTGCATCGAGTGTATCGAAGTTGAGTTGTTGTGCTTTTGCTATCTGACCATCTTTTTCCAAAGCGTCTATAGCATCGTTTCTTGAGAGGATCTCTCCATAGAGATCGAGCATATTTTCTATTTCGCTATGGCGGTCGAACATCATAGCATCACTAAACCGCATCCAAAGAGGTTTGAACTTTGATTTCGTATAAATTTTATGTGCCTTTTCCTCCGCTTTGATTTTAATGGCGTAGGAGTAGTGAATCTCTTCATAGTCTTCCGGTTTGAGATATTTTTTGAGTTTTTTTAGCTTTTTTTCAAATTTTTCGTTTCGAAGTACCGAAAGAGCGATTCGCAGATAAAGCGAGCTAAAACGGCTGTTTTTCCAAAGGTCGGGATCTTCTTTTGCACGATTTCTAAGTCTTTTCTCGATGCGGCGCATAATTGCATCGTACTCTACCAAACGCCCTTGTGCCTGATAGATCTGTGCTTGGAGCATTTGAAAATCTATATTGTGTATAATGGGAGTATTTTGCTCTAAAATAAGGTCTGCATAGAGGGCCGCACGGTCAATATCGTTAAGAAACAGATATGCCGATGCAAGGGGATAGTAGAGTGTCGAATCGGTCATATTTTTATCTTCAAGGTCTAAAAGAAGTTGTTTGAGCTTATATGTGTTGCCTGTAGCTATAAAGTGCCATAGTAGGGCAATTTGCACTTCATAATTATCCGGTGCCAACAAGAGAGCTTTATTTAAAGCCGCTTCCTCTTTCTCACGCTCTTTTTGAAATCCGTAAATCTTCGCTTTAATAATCCAGTAAAGTGGATTTTGAGAAAAGACGGGATTTTTCTCATCGATGAGTGAAAGCATCTTTAGAAGCTCTTTGTAGTTGCCCTCATTGATGGCATCATTTGCATAGCTAAAGAAAAGGTAGGGAACTCTAAAACGCTCAAATCCCTCTTTGACCGCTTTTTGTACAAGTTTTGGGTCTCTCTTTTTATAAACGAGAGTGATTCGCTCATAATCGACAAGTCGTGCAGTGCCTAGCATCATCAGCATTTTCGAAGCTGCAGCGGCTTTTTCCGTTTTTTGCAAGTACCAGCCAAGGTCACTGAGGAGTTCATAATATTTTTGCTTATGCTCTTGTGTCTCTTTGTCACTCTTTTTGGCACGCTCCAAAGAGCTGAAAGCTTTGGGTATATCTCTTTTTATGTAGTAGTAGCGTGCAAGCAGTGCCGCATCCTCAATCCCGTATGAGCCGTTTTGTTCTATCATCGAGACATATTTTGCCGCTTTTTGCATGTCGCCCATCTCCAAAGCTATTTGCAAGGCTTTTGTTAAAAGTTCTTGGTTTTCTGGATGCTTTGCATACTCTTGTTCGAGTACTTCTAGTATTTTTTCGGGTTGTCCCAGCTTTTTATAGACAAAGATCATAAGTTCTACATTTTTTTTGGAGTAGTGCCGCTCTAATCGTTTGCGCACAAGGGGCTCTATTTCTTCATACTGGAAGTTTGAGGTACCGTATTTTATGAGTTTTTCTTCGATGTCTGGATTGTAACTGATTTGGTACGCTTTTTTGAGGTATTTGATGGAGTCATTGAGATGGTTCGTCCACTGAGCCGTTTGTGCGGCTTGTGAGTTCCAGTAGTAGGAGTTTGGGTATCTAGTAGCTCCGAGTTTTGCTATTTTGTAGGCTTTTTCCACTTCGCCTTTGTAGAGAAAGACTTGCAGCAGCAGTCGAAGCTCTTGTTCCTCTTTTGAGATAGTTGTT
>JALWLR010000321.1 GCA_027084065.1 Helicobacteraceae bacterium
TATGTTTTTGGTCCCAGAAAAAGAGTTTGAAACTCATTCCTCTTTCTGCACTGCTACCTGCTAAAATCCAAAAACCTTTTTTCTGTTTATCGTAGCTCATTCCGCGTATGCCTAGACCGTCTAGTTTCAGACGAATTACCCCGTCAAACTTTATAGGCGCATCTTTGAGCATTACATCAAAAGGGTTGGAAATAACGACGACAATCGCTTCAAACCCTGCCAAAGGAGAGCGAAATCCTACATAGAGCTTTCCTTTTTCATCCAGTGCCAGTCCTTCGATGTTTATATCGTCAATTTGTAAAAGGTTGTCGAAGAGATTTCTGTATGCTTTGTGTAGATCCTCTTTAAGTTGTGTATACTCGTACAGTTCTTGCATAGATCCCTCTTCATAAGTAAAAAGCAGAAGCTTTTCCCGAGATTTTTTTCGTTTGTGTTTGCGTGAGAGAGAGTGGGAGGTAATGGCAAATACATACTCGTTTTTTGAAGCGAGTGCCTCTATATCTTCGATTTTTTTGACTCTTTTTTTCAGCTGTTTTGGGATGTAAAGATTGCCAAGCTCTACAATTTTGTCATCAGAAAATTCCAGGAGTTTAAAGGCTTTTACATCTCCTTCATCTTCTGCTATGAGAATTTTTGAATCATTCAGTACCGTTACACCTGATGGTTCGAATATATTGTAAAATTGCCCGTTTTTATAGGCGATGTTACCTTTTTTCAGGTTGTAAAAGGGTGTCTTTTCTACATAGGTAAGTGCATAGATTATAATCAAAGCGCTTATTGTAAGCCCGATTGCAAAATAGCTGTAGGCGATTTTGAGCCAAAAGTACTTTTTTTTGATTTCACTTCCGATAATGTGCAAATGGCTGATGAGCTCGTTTTTTGTTTTTTTCATACTTTTTAGGATTTCATTCGTCTTTTTCAAATACTCTTTTGGAGAGAGATCCGCCATGTCTTGATAGTATAAAACGGATTCATACTCATCGAGCTCTTTTTTTGTAACAAGTTGATCTTTCGTTCTTGGTTTTACGGCAAAAACGGCAAAAATGATCGACCCTAGGGAAGTGAGAATGATGGCAATGAACGCATAGGTCATTTTTGTTGAATGTATGGCAAAACTAGCAGCCGTTACTGCTACAGTCAAAATGAAACCGTTCAAAGAGATAAGAATGCTCGCTTTGTTGTCGGCAATAGAGGTAAGGTCAAGGTTGGAGCGAATACCGTTTCGAAAAAATGTACCAAGCAAATTGTTGCTTTTTTTCTTTTTCTTCTTGGCACTTTTTTGTTCTGTTGCCATTTCTTCCTGCATATTATTTTCCAATACTAAACTCCAAAATCCCTGCATATTGCGAATTGTTGAATTGATGCACCAATCCTTTATCGAAGGCTATTTGGTAGTGTGCAGGATTGTCGCGCTCGTAAGCTACAACTTTGTAATAATATGTACCGGGTTCAAGAAATATGGGTTCCACTTTATATGTGAATAAACCCCAACTTTCATAAGTTACATGAGGATTCTCTTTAGAAACACCACTGTCACTAAATATGATGTCGGTCATATTGGTATCACGTGCAACGGAAATATTGTAGTCAATAATGTTACCTTCCAAATCAACAGATTCGTCCCACATTAGAAGCAAAGTAGGGGATTTGTAGCTAACATTTTGCCAAAAAGGCATAGGGTTTCCTTTTTCTTCATTGTAAAGTCTTAAATTTTCCGCTATAGCTTCATTTCGCAAATAGGCAACGTCAGCTCTCCATCTATATTCAGATAGATGGTTACTGTCGGGAGGACGTGTGACAAAGGGTTCTATAATCGTTATGTAGCTGTCTACTTTTGCATGTATCTCTGCATCGTTCATATAGAGTTCACGTATTTCTTGAACTTTTGCGTCTACTTTTTCAATATTACTAGGAATTGAGAGAAATTTTCTATGCAAAGGAACAGCCCACCATTTACCAAAACCGAAACTCCATTTTACATCTCCAGAATAAGTATATGCCGCACCGTCATAATCCCAAGGGAGAAAATAGAAAGTATCACTGTATTTTGGATTGAGAAGATAGAAGTTTTGTGTTACCGTATCTTTATTTCCCGAAACGATGTTTACAGCCATCCATGTCAAGTAGTTTTCCTCGTTGAAATAGCGGCGAAATACTCGCATGAACTCTTCGTTACTTTCTGCATCGTTTATCGCTTGAATCATCTCAAGTAGTTTTGTTCGCTCTTTTCCATTTTTCATCTCTATTATATCGTCAAAAGCTTTTTTATTTAGCGGCTTGCCTTTTTCATCGACTTCCATTCCCGGTACTATCTGAAATGTAAATTCCTGTGCTTTGTAGAGATTGTCATCTTCTCCAAAGCCATGATTTATCAAATACAAAGAATCACAACTCTCTACATGTGTAAAAAGTCCTTTGTCTACAGTTTCGTTTCCCTCTTGATCCATCACAAGATGAACAAAACGTGTACGTAACGAGGGAAAGTTTGGAATTTTTTCAAAAAGCGAAAAAAAGAGCCGGTTTCGCATACGGGATTGATCATACGGATGTTTATTGAATTGGAAGGTACGCTCATCATTGTAGAGCGGCTCGTCTTTATCGAGTTTGATTCGAAACGATTTTTGCTTTGCTTCTCTTGTACTTTTTCCTTTTATTTTCATAGATGCATTTGTATGAGTTGTACTGTACTCTTGGCTTGAAAAAACTACATGCAGTTTTGGTTCATAATCGTCGTAAGGGTTTGTGTCATGGTAAACATCATCAAAAGTACAAGGGCGAGGATCGGCATCGGGTAAATTCCACGGTTTGCATGTAAAATCGTTTGGAATGGGAATTCTTACAGAAGCTTCCATAATGTTTTTTGGCTCTTTTTCGTACCATTCTTGATTGTCATGAATGTTACCTATAATGGATGGGGTGGTTTTTTTGTCGTTATAACTAGAACATCCCGCTAAAAATATAAGCGCCAAAGGCAGAAGAAAAAAGTTTTTTTTCATTACTGAATTTGAGGTGTTTCTTGTTGTTGTTCTTGATCTTTACACGGACCGACGATAATGTTGCCTTTGTTTTTTTTCAGCGTCTTTTTTTTGATCCCTTTGACCTTTTTGAACTCTTTAAGAGAGTGAAAGCAGCCATGTTTTTTACGGTATTTTATGATCCGCTTTGCTTTTTTCTTTCCTACACCTTTGAGTGTTACCAACTCTTCGAGTGTTGCGTTGTTTATGTCTACGGCAGCAAATGCGTAAGAGACAAGCAGTAGAAAAATCAAAGGAATCCGTTTGAAAAATTTCATTGTCATTGCCTTTTATGGAAAAAAGTTTGAAAATATAATACACAAAATAAAATAAAGGTTTACTTTATCAAAAAAACGTGATATTTACGTTTCTAGCATTTTTTTGCCGTAAGCAAAAAGACCGGAAAATCTGCATGTGGCTTGTTTATGGTATGAACTCTTTGAGTTTTTACATCACAAAAGCCGGCTTTTTTTACGGTTTTTGCAAGAGTTTGTGGATCGAAACCGAAGTGGTGTACTCCCGTATTGTCGGAGTGAAAAGTGCCATCTTCACTCTCTAGGTCCGCGATGGCTATAAAACCGTTTTCTTTTAGGTTGTTTCGAATCGTCTGGAAAAAGGAGTCCAAATCTTTTATGTGGTGCAGTGTCATGGAGCTGACAATACCATCGACACTCAGTGTAAGAGGCTCTTTGGTAATGTCTGCAAAAATTGGTTCTATGCGGAGTGTTTCACTGTTTTTTGCTTGTAACTCTTCAAGCATTTTTTTTGAGGTATCGACTCCATAGACTTTTTTGACATCTTTGGCGATTTCAAATCCAAGCAGCCCGGTACCGACGCCAAAATCCATGATTTCCATCTCTTTGTCAAGAGGGATTCTTTTCTTAATCGCCTGGGCAATATTGTGGGCATTTTGAACACGCAATGGACGTTTGTCCCACTCTTTGGCTCTTTGGTCGAATGTAGTGCTCATACGATACTTCTTTGAAGCTGTTCTATCCAGTAGTTTGCGTATTGTTGCTCTTGTTTGATAGTAGTGGGCTCTCCATGTCCGGGATAGACTTTTTTGTCATAGGTAATAGCTTTGAACTTTTGAAGAGATTGGATCATATCTTTGGGGTTGGAGTAGGGGAAGTCGACTCTTCCTATGCTTTGTTTGAAGATGAAATCGCCGCTAAACCATGCATCGTCTATTTCTATGACGCTACATCCGGGTGTATGACCTGGAAAATGTAAAAACTTCACTTCCGTTCCCTCAAACGAAATGCTTTCATCAGGCTCTACTAGATAATCCGGAGTCGATGGCGGAAGGTCGGGCATCCATGAGCTGCTTTTGAGGAAAAAGGCATCCGCTTTTGGCGTATAAAGCGGTATGCCTAGTTCCTTTTGTAGTTCGGCATTGCTCCAAACATGGTCGAAATGTCCATGGGTGCTGAGAATGGCGACAGGGTTGCTCACATTTTGTATAACCCACTGAGTCGCTCCCACTCCCGGGTCTATTATGAACTCTTTATCATCTTTTTTTACAACGTAACAGTTGGTTTGGTATGCTCCCATAGGTTGTGATTTTATCTGCATTTTTGCCTCTGTAGTGTAGAATTCTGCATGCAATTTTATCAGGAATTAGAAACAATCCTTACAACCGGAGAACCTTCACTAAAGGCAGATCTTTTTTTTCGTTTTATGAAGCACTACAAAGAGAATAGATGCAGCTTTGAAAGCTCTCATGTGCCAAAAGAGTTCACGATGCCGTCATATGCATCCATCTGCCGTGTAGTCTCTCCCCGTGATGTGCCAAAACGCAGTAACTTAACAACGAAACAGGGACAAGTCCATCTTCTACATGCAGTAGCACATATTGAATACAGTGCTATTGATTTGGCACTCGATATTTGTTACCGTTTTCCAAATATGCCCAAAGCTTTTTATGATGACTGGCTGGAGGTGGCACAAGAGGAAATAGCACATTTTCAAATGATTGAGTCACTACTTGAGCGACTTGGAGCAAAGTACGGCGACATCCCCGTTCACAGTGCTCTTTTTGAGGCGAGCCAAAAAACGAACCACTCTTTGCTGGAGCGTTTAGCCGTTGTGCCGCGCTACCTTGAAGCCAACGGTCTGGATGCGACGCCTGCCATCTTACAAAAGCTTCGAACGCTCCCTGAAAGTGAGATATTAAATAGTATCAAAAGTGTTCTAAAGAGAATTCTTGATGAGGAGGTGGAGCATGTTCGCAAAGGGGACTACTGGTTTAGTTATGTCTGTAAAAAAGTAAAAAAACCCAAAGAGCAGACCTATAAAGAGATTATAGGACACTACTACCCACAGGGCTTTAGCAGAATCAAACAGCTTAACACCAAAGCAAGACTGGAAGCGGGTTTTACATGCAGCGAACTTGAATTACTTCTTCAAAAAAAAATATGCAAACAGGAAAACATGTAAAGCTTTTGATATGTTCCGTGCTATAATTGAGTAAAAATTAAAAGAGATAATAATGAAAGCTGTTTTAGTGTCAGTCATAGTATTTGTGGCAATATTACTAGTACAGATATTTACATTTAACGACTACTCTTTAAAAAGTGAGAGAAACTATACCCATACAATCAGCAAAGAGATAGAGATTCTCATCCAATCTCAACTCGATATGACTTTTGAAATCGCAAAGAATTTCGCTTTGAGTAAAAAAGTCATAGATATACTCCAAAAAGACAATTATGCCGAGTTTTACAAAAAGAATTTTTTTAAAATCGACTATGACGATAAAGAGAATATTTTCATTCATATAGTGGATAAAAATGGAAAGCAAGCTTACCTCTCATGGACAAAAAAGACGCTTGGAGAAAACATACTCAAAATCCGCAAAGATCTACAAAAAATCTACAAATCGCATCAACCGCTAAAAAGCATCAGTGTCGGACGCTTCGATGTCTCTTTCAAAGGGATTATGCCTATTTACAGTGAGAAGGGAGATTTTTTAGGAGTCATTGAGGTCATAACCCATTTTGATACGATTGCAAAACGCTTGCTTAGTGATAAAATATACTCTCTAATCATTGTCGATAAAAGATTCAAGCAGCAGCTTCGTTACGCTCCAAAAGAGCATTTTACCAAAGATGGCTATTTCATTTCACTTAACACACTTCCGCCAAAAGTACATAATGTGCTAAGCAAAGTACCACTAAAAGAGCTGATGCGACAAAATTCAGGTTTTTACCTTTGTGGCTCTTTTTTTCATGAAAAAGAGGGCTTTTTCGTTGTAGATGTGCCTATAAAAGATGTAGATAAAAAGCAGATCGCCCACTATATAGCTTTTGCCAAAGACAAGTATGCTCTTGCAAGGCATAAGATGATTATTTTTGTCGGTTATGCCGCTTTGGTCGCGCTTTTTGTTTTCTTGCTCTTTTTGATAGTCAAAAGGTACATCTCATACAAGAAACTAGTTGAGACGCTCAACTCTCGTGTACGCCAGGAGGTAGAAAAAAATCTCCATCAGCTTGCTATAGATCCATTGACGGGAAGTTTTCGAAAACTTCGTTTCGATACAGACAAACATAAGCATATCGGGGAGTATCTCGTTATGTTCAACATTCGAAATTTTAGTAAAATCAACGAAGAGTATAGTTTTGATGTCGGCGATGAAGTGCTGAAAATTACGGCAAAACGTATCGAGCATATTTTAGGACGGAAAATCTATCGCATAGATGCCGACGAATTTGTTTTTTTCAGTAACAACTTCAAAGAAGAAATTGCCAAAATAAAAAGCTCGTTTATCGATACACCCATCAGCATTCCCGGCAGTAACATTCGTATGCGTCTTTCTTTTAGCTTTTCTGTCATTCGCAACGATGCACGTGATATTTTGCGTCGTCTTTCCATAGCACTAAAAGGGGCGAAGAGAGAGCCTTTTAAAGACTATGTTGAATATAAAGAGCATGAAAAAGAGACAAACTTTCTTGAGTTCAACTCACTTTTGTACGATGCACTCTTTTTTCAAAAAAATGCCAAAATCGTTCCTTTTTTTCAAGCCTTTATCGATAACAAAACAAAAGAGCCGATCAAATATGAAGCGCTTGCCAGACTACAAACAAAGACAGATGTTTATACTCCCTTTCACTTTTTAGAGATTGCAAAAAGTAGTGGGTTTATCTATGAAATTACAAAAATCATGATAGAAAAAAGTTTCGAGCAAGCTGGTGCATATAAAAAAGAGCATGCAAAAGAGTTGGCACTCTCCATTAACATAACCGAAGATGACCTTTTGACAAACGATCTCAAACCTTTTCTTTCGTCAATGTTTGAAAAGTACGACATAGATCCAAAATCCCTTACACTGGAAATTTTAGAAGGCATAACTTCCAGCGGAACGAAAAACAGCATCGAACAGTTAAGAGAGCTGAAAACACTTGGTTTGAAGCTTGCTATAGATGATTTTGGGGTAGAGTATTCCAACTTCGAACGCCTGAGTGAACTTGAGATCGATTTTATCAAAATCGACGGTAAATACATTCAAAGTATCCATAAAAATCAAAAAAGCTACTTTATCGTAAAAGCGATAGTGGAGTTTGCAAAAACGATGCACATTCAAACCATTGCCGAGTTCGTCTCTTCAAAAGAGATTTACGAAACGGTATGTGAACTTGGTATCGATTACTCTCAAGGGTATTACTTTCATAAACCATCCAAACAAATCCCTCTTTAAACAGCTCCTTTGGTATAATTTTTTTCATGAAAAAGAGAAACTCCATTTTTTCCAAAGCATTTTGGAAGTCATTGCTTTTCAAACAGAACAAATACCATCAACACGGAGTCTTGTTTCATACGCTTCGTGTGGTGTGGAATGTTTTAAAAGCAGGTGAATGGAGAATGCTCCCGGCAGCTTTTTTACATGATATAGGCAAACCTTTTGTTGCGTATAAAAAAGATGAAGAGGATAGAATCTATGATGAATACAGCTTTACCGACCATGAAGAGATGAGCTACCAGATCATAAAGAACTGGCCGTTTCTAAGTGACTATACGAAAAATCTTGTACGTTATCACTACCTCATACGTGATTTGGAAAAGTCGAAAAAAGAGGACTTGCCCCGTTATGCAAAAAAGTATGAAATTTGGGAAAAACTCGATGAGGATTTCAAAAAAGAGCTTGCAAAGTTTATGGAGTTCGATGATGCAGGAAAAGGAAAAAGAAGAAGATGAAAAAAGCAGCCCCTTTTATAATTGTAGCGGTCATCATAGCTATTGTTGTAGCGCTCTTTCTTTCGCTTGCACAAAACAAACAGATGATCGTAACATTAGAAAACCCAAATAAAAAACCGATTTTGCTTGAAAAAGGCAAATATCAGGATGCCTTTTGCGGTATGGTCATAGAAGATTTGGATTATGCCTCGCAGGTTATTCGTGATGATGGAAAAAGCTGGTTTTTTCATGACCATGGCGACTTTGTAGAGTGGCTCAAAGACAAGCCGTTTCAAAACCGTGTGATGATTTGGGTACATACCAAAGATACAAACCGCTGGATAGATGCGACAAAAGCGTACTATACGGATGATGAAAAAACTCCTATGGGGTATGGCTTTGGAGCGTATGAGCATAAAAAGCCGGG
>JALWLR010000322.1 GCA_027084065.1 Helicobacteraceae bacterium
TGCGGGTAGCGGTGCAGCAACCTTTGGTACACCAAGCAGTCCCGGAGTACCGGCAGACTTTACAAAACATACACTGCTTGCAAAATACAACGACATTGAGAGTGTCAGAAAGTGTTTTGAAGATTCCGATGATATTGCATGTGTTATCATAGAACCAATTGCTGGAAATATGGGACTTGTTCCGGCAAAGAAGGAGTTTTTAAAAGAGCTTAGAGAGCTGTGTGATGCACATGGAACATTGCTGATTTTCGATGAGGTTATGAGCGGTTTTCGAGCTACGCTTCATGGAGCAGAGAGCATTACGGGTGTTATGCCGGATCTTGTCACACTCGGAAAGGTTATAGGCGGTGGTATGCCGGTAGGTGCCTTTGGAGGCAAAGCGAAGATAATGGACATGCTCAGCCCCGAAGGTCCTGTCTATCAAGCCGGAACGCTTAGCGGTAACCCCGTTGCTATGGCGGCAGGAAATGCGGCAGTCTCAAAACTCAAGCAAAACTCCAGAGTGATCGGTGTACTGGAAAAAAGAGCACAAAGATTGATGGAAGGGATGCAAGAAGCCGCAAGTAAACATGGCATAGCGTGTCAGACGACGGTAAGAGGCAGTATGTTTGGATTTTTCTTCAACGACAAGCCTGTGGAGAATTTCGATGACGCCGCAAAAAGCGATGCAGAGCTGTTTGCGAAGTTTCATGCCGGTATGTTGGATGAGGGGTACTATTTTGCATGTTCGCTTTATGAAACGGGATTTATTTCTACGGCAATTACCGATGAAATAGTAGAAGAGACGATAGAAGCGTTTGATAAAGTCTTTGGAGAAATTCGTGGAGAATAAAAAAGAACCAAAAGAGGAAAAACCACGTTTTAAACCCGTCGTCGAGGCGGCGGATGATCTCTCTTTGGGTATATCCATTGTCGTAGCGGTGCTTATAGGTGTGGGGATAGGCATAGGTATAAAAAAAGCAACAGGCGTTGCATGGACATTTTGGATAGGTGTTGTTATAGGTATTGCCGCAGCGATTTTAAATGTGTACAAAGCTTACTCGAAGCAGTACAAAGAGTTCGAAAAACTTGCCAAGGAGCGCAGTGAACGAATGCAGCCTCATTTTGACAAAGAGGATGACGAGGACGATGACTTCAGTGGTACGAAAATTTAAAATTTTATTGTTTTTTGAAGCAGTCATCTTGCTGATATTGCCTTTTGGAGAGAGGCTTTTTGCCAATGTACAGGTAGCTTTTTTAAGTAGTTTTTTGATTATTTTGGCTTCAGGCATCGCCCATAAAAGAATGGTTCAAAGTCGTTTGAAAAATGAATCTTTCAGCGATGATCGTGATGCACTTGACAAAATAGATGATCCACACGAACTTTTTGAGGAGGAGATAATCAACGATGCTCCCGCCGAAGAGCTTGATTTACGCTCTATCGTCAAAGAGGAGAAGAAAAAAGTCAAACTCTTTTCTGCTAACAGCCTTAAGTATGGATTGAAAGGAGGTATGACTCTTTATAGAATTGGGGCGTATCTTTTTTTGTTTTTCGGTTTTGTAGCTTTGAAGAACAATCATCTTCTCGATATAACCATCTACCTTCTTTCACTGCCTTTAGGCATTGTTGCGGGGTATATGACTTTGAAGGAGTAGTGTATTATGGAAGCATTTTTTAAAGAGAACCTGGAAACGGTTATGATGGTGGCGTTTGTTTTGGCTACGGCACTGAGCATTTATAAAGTGTATGTGATGTTCGAAAAGCAAGCGGATGATGGTATAGACATTAAAACCCTAGAAGAGGAGATAATAGCCATTATAGAAAAGATTTTTCAAAGGGGCGACAATCCTGCTAAAAAAGAGTTGCTTGAGCAGATACGCAGCGATGCCGATTTCGATGCTTCACGTTATGCGAATCTGAATGAAAACAGACTGAACCAAATTCTTGACAAGCTCTACATGCAAAAAGAGGTAGAGAGTTACAACGAGCTCACTCAGAAGCTTTCAAAGAGCTCTTCGTAATAATAGGAAGATTGATAGTGAGTTTGTTCTCTTTGATGTCAAGGTAGAAGCATGTAGAATCGACATACTCTTTAAGCTCCCCCAAAGCCTCTTTGTCGATTGTATCTGCAACTATTTCTATGGAAAAAAGAGAGTATTTTTTCTCATCATATTTTATGTATTCACCGACTCTGTAGTAGACCCGTGTTGCTATTTTGTTGTTATGTAAGAAGCATTTGTACATTTGATTGAGGAGTTTTACAAGCTGGTTGGAGTCGATGATGACATCGGGAATGGTAGGGTCGAAATCTTTGACAAACTCTATGGAACGACCTATGGAGTTGGATGAGATGCAAAGGTCGATAACGGTAAAGATGTTTGTCGGTTCGCCTTCAGGTTTTTGTATATTGTTTTTGGCAAGTGTAGGAAAGCGATAGAGTTTGATTCCTATCTCTTCTTCATCGATATAGCCGACGGTTATGCCGAAAAAACGGTGTCTGCCGAACTCCACTTCCAAAAAGATCGTTTTAAAGCCGTAGGTTAAGGGAGCGTGAGTCGTTGCCAGCTCGAAAATCTCTTTGGGTGTGGCAACCCCAAGCAGGAACTGGGCTTCACTGTTGAGTGAACGCACCTTACCGTCTTGGGAAAAAAGGATGAAAGGGTTGAAGTCATACTCCAACCACTGCTGTTCGAGTGTCATCAGTCTTCGATGTAGCTTTTGAGTTTTCTACCCACTTTGGGGTGCTTGAGTTTTTTGATAGCGCTGCTTTCTATTTGTCTTACGCGCTCTCTTGTTACATTGAGCTCTTTACCTATCTCTTCGAGTGTTCTGTCACTTTCATCATCGAGAATTCCAAAACGAAGTTTGATAACGGCTTTTTCTCGCTCATTGAGTTGTTCAAGGACATCTTCGATTTGGATGCGTAGATCCTCTTTCAAGATAGCATCGGTAGGGCTTAGAGATGCTTTGTCTTCGATGAAATCACCAAAACGTCCATCCTCTTCACTCCCTATAGGAGCTTCTAAAGAGATAGGCTCTTTTGTAATTTTGATGACATTTTTTACTTTTTCGACTGAGAGTCCAACCTCTTTGGCAATCGTTTCGACATCCGGTTCCTTTCCGGTTTCTTGGAGATATTTGCGCATTATTTTGTTTATGCGGTTGATCGTTTCTATCATATGGATTGGAATACGAATCGTTCTTGCCTGGTCTGCTATGGCACGACTGATGGCCTGACGGATCCACCATGTGGCATATGTGGAGAACTTGTAGCCTTTTTGATATTCGAATTTGTCTACTGCTTTCATAAGACCGATGTTCCCCTCTTGGATGAGGTCAAGAAAAGGTAACCCGCGGTTTGTGTAGCGCTTGGCTATGGAGACGACAAGACGGAGATTCGATTTTGCCATTCTCGTTTTTGCCTCTTCGCTGATCTTTTTACCGCGTTTTATCTGTTCAAGAATGTCGGCAAGTTTTTCCGGTTCCATATCGAAGCTGTTTTTGCTTGCCTCTTTTGTCTGAATGAGCTTTTTTATCTCCATATAGGTACTGACCATTGTCGCTTCGGGAACCATGTTGGTAATGTCCTCTTTGGAAAGCTCGGTAATTTTGTTAAGAAGCGCTTTGTGGTTTGCTTTGAGCGTGTCATTAAAAAGCGGTAGTTTGTACTCCAGACGTTTGAGCTCTTTGTCATAACCCTCGTCGCTTTTGAGTGCCGTCTCCATTGCGCGGACAAGCTCATTTATAAGCTTGGACGTCGGTCCAAGGTCGAGCAAACGCTCTTTGAGGATTTTTTTCTTGTATGCTAGTTGGAGTTGATAGTAGAGCTTCTCTTCAGTCAAAGGTGGTTCATTGACATCTTCGGGCATCTTTTCTAGAAACTTCATCCAGTCTTTTTTCGCTTTTTCAAGTGCTTTGAAGCTTTGCGTTACCTTTTCGACACGTGTTTTGTCTTTTGCGGAGGCCTTAGGATTGTCATCATCTCCATCATCATCGTCACTGTCATCGTCTTCGAAACTTTTAAAAAGCTCTTTGACGCGTCTTTCACGATTTATAAGAGGTTCTTTGTAATCGAGAATAAAGTCTATAAGGTATGGAACAGAGCAGATAGCATCGAGAATGATGGATTCGCCTTGCTCTATTTTTTTGGAGATTTCTATCTCTTCTTCTTTGGTAAGAAGAGGAATCTGTCCCATTTCACGAAGGTACATTCGAACCGGAGAATCTGAGCGGGACCACTCAAGAAGCTCATGCTCTTTGAGGATGTCGAATTCATCGGTATCGTTACTGTCTATCATTTTTCGCTGGGCGTCTCGCCTTGCTTCGGCCTCTTTGTCGTTTAGGAGTTTGGCATGTTCCGAAGAGGTGTAGATGCATTTGTCATATTTTTTGAGAAGTTTAAAAACATTTTTTGCCTGTGCCTGAGTAGGGGGCTTTTCGAAAATATTCGCTATAGCTTCATATGTGACACATTCGTCGCTGTTTTTATGCTCTTCAAAAAACTTTTCCAATGCCTGATTCAATTCTTTTGCAGTCATGAAGATGAGTACCTTGTATGTGGAGTTTCTTAGGAGATGGATTATACCGAAATTTCTTTAAACCAAGTTGAGTGAAATGGATGAAAAATGTTGGAACGCTCTTTGCTTGATTACATGCAGAAGCGATTGAAAAAGGGATGTTATGCAAACAGGATACTATAGCGCAGCTGCCGGAATGGTAGCACAGTTTAACAGACTGGATCTTATTGCGAACAATCTTGCAAATGTCAACACTGCCGGATTCAAGGAAGATGACGTGGTAGTGGGAGATTTTATGCGTTTATACAAAGAAGCAAGAGATGAACTTCCGCTGGAAAATCAGACAAAAGATGCCGCGAAGTTTTTCAACAGAACACTGACACGCGTTCCGCATATTGTCGAAGAGTATACCGATTTTTCTGCAGGAAATCTCCAAAAAACGGACAACACGCTCGATGTTGCACTCACAAGAGAGAACCTCTTTTTTTTGGTAAAAACACCGCAGGGAATCCGTTTGACTAGAGACGGTAGCTTCACGACGAACGAAGAAGGGAAGTTGGTAACGAAACAGGGGTATGAAGTACTCTCAAGCGACTACTTTCTAAATGGTGCTACGATAGAATTCGACGGGAGTGAGAGAAGTATTAAAATAGACAAAAACGGGCAAATATCGACCAACATTCCCAATACGTTTCAAATGACACCGACAGCAAAACTGTTTATCTTTCAGCCGGATAATCCCGCTTTTGTCAAAAAAACGGGAGATAATCTTTACATCTATGAGCACGAGAGTAAGTACACGCCGCTTGAAGAGAGTGGAGCTGTTAAGCAGGGTTTCATTGAAAAAAGTAACGTCAATGCAGTCAAGATGATGACGCAGCTTATCGAGACAAATAGGCTTGTTGGCATGTACCAAAAGGCTATGGATACGCAAATGAACGAAATGAATCGCGACGCTATTGAAAAACTGGCTAAAAGAGCATAATATAAAAGGATGACACTATGATACAATCACTCTATACTGCATCGACGGGAATGGTCGGTATGCAGACACAGATAGATACGACAGCGAACAATATCGCCAACGTCAATACAATCGGATTTAAAAAATCTCGTGCAGAGTTTGCGGATTTGATGTATCAGGTAATGGAGTATGCAGGAACGGCGACAAGTGATGTAACGCAGTCGCCTACCGGGATAGAAGTGGGACTAGGTGTGCGTCCAACGGCTATTAATAAAATTTTCAGCGAAGGAAGTTTGAAACAAACCGACAATAAGCTTGATATTGCCATTACGGGGCAGGGGTTTTTCAAGCTGCAGTTGCCTGATGGAACCGAAGTCTATACACGAAACGGTGCATTTAAAATAGACCAAAACGGAACAATCGTAAATAGTGACGGTTACACGCTCATTCCTCAAATCACTATTCCAGAAGATGCAACGGATATTAATATAGGAACTGATGGTACGGTAACGGTTGTACAGCCGGGACAGACTCAAGCAGCCGTTATCGGGCAGATTACGACGACAAACTTTATAAATCCTGCCGGACTGCATGCAATGGGAGACAATCTCTACATTGAAACTGACAGTTCTGGACAACCTGTTGAGGGTACACCGGGACAAAATGGTCTTGGAACACTCAGACAAGGTTTTGTAGAGATGAGTAACGTCCAGCTTGTAGTCGAACTTACCGACTTGATTACAGGTCAAAGAGCGTATGACGCTAATTCGAAAATCATAACTACAAGTGATGAAATGCTCCAAACGGTCAACGGTTTGAAACGTTGATTCTCTCTTTTGGTATTTAATGTGTGGCTAAAGAGCTGCACATGAAAACTTCCGGTTTATAAAAACGAAACCACACTTTTGTTATAATTGCGAAAATTTTACAAACCAGAGGTTTTGAATGCAGAAAAACATTGAAGGAAAAGTCTGGAAATTCGGTAAAGATATCGATACCGACTTGATTATTGCCGCACGCTATCTAAACACATCCGATCCAAAAGAGCTTGCCAAGCATGTTATGGAAGATGCTGATCCGGAGTTTGTCAACAAAATGACTCCGGGAGATATTATAGTAGCGGGTGAAAACTTCGGATGCGGTAGTTCGAGAGAGCATGCGCCGATTGCGCTAAAAGCAGCCGGTGTAGCTGCTATCGTCGCACCGACGTTCGCACGAATTTTTTATAGAAACGCTTTTAATATGGGACTTCCTATCTTTGAACTCAAAGAGGCAGACGAAATAGATGAAAACGATGAAATCGTCATAGATATGGATAAAGGAACTGTGACGAATAAAACGAAAAACAAAACGTACGAGTTTACACCGATTCCCGATTTTATGCAAGAACTCATTGATGCGGGTGGATTGATGAGCTTTGCGAAAAAAGAGCTTGAAGAGCAAAAAGAAAATAAAGAGTAAGGGTAACAAAAGAATGAAAAAATATAAAATAGCACTGATCAAAGGGGACGGAATCGGTCCTGAAATTATTGATGAAGCAGTGAAGGTTCTTGATGCCGTCGCTTCGAGATACGATTTCGATTTTGATTATGAAGAACTTTTGATGGGCGGTATTGCGTATGATATTACGGGAGATCCTCTGCCGCAGGAGACGGTTACGAAGTCTCTGAATTCGGATGCCGTTCTTTTTGGTGCGATAGGTGGTGAAAAGTGGGACTCTTTGCCTAGAGAAAAACGACCAGAAAGCGGCTTGCTTCGTTTCAGAAAAGAGCTTGGTGTCTATGCCAACTTGCGTCCGGCCGTCGTGTATGATGAGCTGGTAAACGCTTCATCGCTAAAACCTGAAGTGGTCAAAGGTGTTGACCTAATGGTTGTACGTGAGCTCATAGGAGGAATCTACTTTGGAGAGCCCAAAGGACGTGATGATTTTAAAGGCTACAATACAATGGTCTATACTCGTCCGGAGATAGAGCGCATAGCGCATCAGGCATTTAAAATTGCTATGAATCGCAGCAAAAAAGTTTGTTCTGTAGATAAAGCGAATGTACTGGATGTAAGTCAGCTGTGGAGAGATGTTGTAACGGAAGTGGCACAAGAGTATCCGGAAGTGGAACTCTCTCATATGTATGTCGACAATGCCGCTATGCAACTTATTCGCGACCCAAGACAGTTCGATGTCATTTTGACCGGAAATATTTTTGGAGATATTCTTAGTGACGAAGCGAGTATGCTTAGTGGTTCTATAGGTTTGCTTCCTTCGGCTTCTACGGGGGATAAAGTCGGTGTTTACGAACCTATTCACGGTTCTGCTCCCGATATTGCCGGACAGGGTATTGCCAACCCGATAGCAACAATTTCAAGTGCGTCGATGATGCTTCGCTATGAACTTGGAGAAAAAGAGGCGGCAGATCGCATCGACAATGCAATCAAGCAGGCTTTGGCTGAAGGCTATAGAACGAAAGATTTGGCTGCATTTGATGCCAAGGAGGTTTGTTCGACAAGTGAAATGGGCTCTATTATAGCAAATTACGCCGTAAAATAAAGCAGTATGAAAACAGTTACGCTTGCCAATATTTACGAACTTCAAGGTCTCAAAGAGGAGGCTTTGGAGATATATAAAGAGGTTTTGAAAAAAGATCCTCAAAACAGTGAAGCGAAAATCGCCATACGAAGACTTTCTGGCATGCGTAAAAAATTTCTTGGCGTTGATGAAGATATGAAGAACTTCTTCATAAAAATGGATAATGACGTCGAGTTTAACGAATTTGAAAGGTGGCTGGCAAAAATATGGACCAATTAAAAGATGTCATTCTTTCGACTCTAGCAGAAATTCAAGAGAGTGTGCCTGAAGAAAAAAAAGAGCCACAAGAGACGAAAATAGAGAGTTCAACTCCTTCACAGTCTTCTATGGTCGATGCAGAAGAGTCAAGTACAACAAAAGAGAGTTTTTTTGAAGAGGTTACCAAAAAGAGCACTCCTCAAAGCGATAATGCGGCGTCTATAGAAAACGAACTGCTCTTTTTGCATTCGCTTCGTGAGCGTTTTTTGGTACTTTTTGAAGGCTTTCAAGCTCCAAACAACAGTGCTTTGGAAGCAAAAATCGATTTGACGTTAAACTTTTTGGAATATGTGCTCTCTACTATAGATGTAC
>JALWLR010000323.1 GCA_027084065.1 Helicobacteraceae bacterium
GTTGATGTCATTGCCGGAAACGTCGCTACAGCTGCAGCCACGGAGGCACTCATTGAAGCGGGTGTGGATGCCGTAAAAGTGGGGATTGGTCCAGGTTCTATCTGTACGACACGTATCGTTGCAGGTGTAGGAGTACCGCAAATAAGCGCCATTGATGAGTGCGCCGAAGCGGCTAGACCGCATGGTGTACCGATCATTGCCGATGGCGGTATCAAATACTCCGGCGATATAGCAAAAGCCCTGGCAGTGGGTGCAAGCTGTGTCATGGCGGGATCTCTGCTTGCCGGTACGGAAGAATCGCCCGGAGAGACCATTATGTTTCAAGGACGCCAATACAAATCCTACCGTGGGATGGGCAGCATCGGTGCAATGCAAAAAGGAAGTAACGACCGCTATTTCCAAGAGGGAACAGCAGCGGACAAACTTGTTCCCGAAGGGATTGAAGGGCGTGTACCTTTTAGAGGCAGCATAGCAGGCATAGTACACCAGATGATGGGAGGTCTTAGAAGCTCCATGGGGTACTGCGGCAGTAAAAACATAGAAGATTTCTGGGACAAAGCGGAGTTTGTAGAGATCACTAGTGCCGGTCTTAAAGAGAGTCATGTTCACGATGTCATCATTACGCAAGAAGCCCCGAACTACCACGTCTAATCAAGAAGATGAAGAGGAGGCCTCCTCTTCACTACCTATGAACACACCTAAACACGCCGATTTTTTCATCCGTCTTATTGCCTCCTTTTTCGATACACTCTTTTTAGCCGTTCCCATAGGAATAATCGTCTATTTTGTTAGTGGGGGCGAATGGTTCGATTTTGAAACATACCGTCACAATATGCAGCTAGCCTTAGCCGGAGATACGCGCGCACTCTCCACACAACCCCAAACAAATCTAAGATGGGAGCTGCTTTTTGAGTTTTTAGTTTTAGTCGTGACCATAGTTTTTTGGGAGAAGTGGGGAGGTACGACTCCGGGTAAAAAAATGGTCGGCATAAAAATAGTCGATGCAAAAAACTATAAAGAGATTAGCAACAAACAAGCCATTACTAGAAGTCTTGGCTACATTCCCTCCACACTCCTTTTTGGCATTGGCTTTTTGATGGTACTCTTTCGAAAAGACAAACGCGCATTGCATGACCTAATGGCAGATACCGTAGTAATATATGAAAATTCAAAGGATAATTAAGATGGATATAGAAACACTCGCACTCCACGCAGGATATGACAAAGATACACAAGGCACAATGGCAGTCCCCATTTACCAAAGTACCGCATACGAGTTCAAAGACGCCGACCATGCAGCAAACCTCTTTGCACTCAAAGAGCTTGGTAACATCTACACGCGCCTAAACAACCCGACAACCGAAGTTTTTGAAAAGCGCTTCGCAGCACTTGAAGGCGGCGAAGCGGCACTAGCGACCTCAAGCGGGATGGCTGCTATTTTCTACGCATTTGCAAACCTTGCCCAGAGTGGCGAAAACATTGTCTGTGCAGCGCAAGCTTACGGCGGTACACTCACACAAACGGCACATACACTAAAGCGTTTTGGCATAGAGGCACGTTTTTTCAATGTACACGACACAAAAGAGCTTCGCTCTAAAATAGATGACAAGACACGCGCCATCTTTTTTGAAACACTGACCAATCCAAGCATTGACGTAGCAGACATCGACGCTATTGTCGCCATAGCCAACGAATACGGCATCATCAGCATTACAGACAATACCGTTGCCACCCCTATTTTGTGCCAACCGTTGCTTCACGGTGTAGATGTCAGCGTCCACAGTGCAAGCAAATATACAACAGGGCAAGGACTCGCCATTGGCGGCATCATGGTAGAGCGAAAAGGATTGAATGAAAAACTCAAAGAGAATCCGCGCTACCCCCACTTCAATACACCTGATGAAAGCT
>JALWLR010000324.1 GCA_027084065.1 Helicobacteraceae bacterium
TCGTAGTGTTCGTTATAAAGAGGAAGTGAAACTTCTCTGTAAGTTACGTACTTTACGCCAAAAAGTGTTTTATGCCCTTTAAAGACATGGTTGTTCATTTTTATTGCCATAGTGCTCTCTTTTTTTTTTATATTTTTCAAAAAAGGTTCCAAATATTGTAAAAACTAAACAGTTTATTTGATTTTTAAAATTTCAAATTCAATATTTTTTTGTTTGAGAAAGTCTAAATATCTTTGAAATTCTGTTTGAATGAGTTTTTCATTTTCTCCTGAAAGAGAAAGTTCAACCTCTTTTGTAGTGTCGTTGAGTATGGGTAGGGAGGAGAGTTCTATCTCTTTTGGTGTTTGTTGCATGAGATGGATGAGTTCATTTTCGCTGGTTTTTGCTTTGAGTGTGAGCCGGTGTTTTGCTTTGTTTTTTCCAAGAAAATCTTTTAGAACTGTTTCCACCATCGGATGGGACATTTGTGGAAATCCCGGCATAAAGAAAAATTGATTATCAAGTGCAAAGCCACTCATGTTATTGACTGGATTTGGCAGGAGTTGAGAATCAGGAGGGAGCTCAGCCATATGAATGCGATGCGGGTAGGCCTCTTTGCCAAACTTTTCTATAATCGCTTTAAAAAAAGTTTCGTTACGTTTAACTTTTGATTGCCGAAAAACTTTCGATGCTATCTCTCTTGTCAAATCATCAGGTGTTGAACCAATTCCTCCAAAACTGAACATGATGGAGTTTGGGTCGTTTTTGATCATAGTGTAGATATTTTCAATGAGGATGGGATCATCTTTTATGATGAATGAGGCATAGAGTTCGTAGCCATACTCAAGCAGGGCATCTCGAAGAAAAGTGAAGTGTTTGTCGTTCCTGCGCCCGTTTAGGATTTCGGTTCCGATAATAACGGCATATATATGCATAATTTCTCCCGCTTGTAACTTAGTTAGGGTAGAATATCGAAAAACAACTAAGGAAATAATAATGAATGTACAAGAAGAACTTAAACAACTACTTGAAAAACAGGTTATTCCGGATGTAGAAGATGCACTGGATGATATTTTCGAGCAGGTAAACGAGCTGAAAAATGCCGATGAGGCGACAAAAGAGGAAGTTCAAGAACTTCAAGACTTCAAAGCCGACCTAAAAGATATACTCAAAGACATTGAAAGCGGCGACATCAGCGATGAAGAAGCACAAGAGATCATCAACGATATTAAAGAAGCGATGCAAGGGGGAGAGGCGTAGGTCTTTCTCTTTTTTTTAGAGTAAATCTTTTTGTAAACGCTCAAATGCCTCCTTTACATCCTCTTTTGTAACCTTCTCACTCATATCTCTATAGTAACTGTAATAAGGCTTTTTATATTTGTCATAGACATCCAGACGAATATATCCACTTGGAAAAGATCCAAGAGCTTTTTTCTCTGCATTATAGGATGAGTTGCATGTGATGCCGCTTTTTTTTGAAGCTTGGAGTTCGTAAGGACAGGAGGGATCGAAATCATAAAGACTTTGTAAAGTTGAGTTGATCATTTCATCCGGAGGAAAGACGACAAGTCTCAAACATGAGATATGCTCTTTTTTCTTGTTATAGAAGTTGATTGTTACATTATGCTCGAAACAACCACTTAGAAGCAGAAGAATGAAGATACTATAAAGCGTTTTCATTATAAAACAAGTGCGGGATGAGCTCCCGCATGTTGTAGTAAGATTAGATTTTGGATTTTATAAAGCTTTCCATATCGTCAACGATCTCTTCGATCGTTCTCTCTCCATTGATCTTATGCAATTTGCCTTGTGCTTCGTAAAACTTTTGGATGTCGGCAAGCGGTTCGAGATAGACCTTCATACGGTTGTCAAATACTTCGTTGTTATCATCAGCTCCACGTGCACGTCCAAGCACGCGATCGCGCGCT
>JALWLR010000325.1 GCA_027084065.1 Helicobacteraceae bacterium
ATCTTCTCATAACAGAGATGTTTTGCCGTATACCAGCGTGCTATTTGCATGTCATCATAGTTGAACTCTAATTGCATCGGTGGAATACTAAGTATTCGGAGTTTTGATCTAATAATACCTGTTGCAAGATAGGTAATCCCCAATGCTGTTAAAGCAATGAAAAAGTCGTACAGAAAGAAAAAGAGTATTGCCAGCATATATGGAAAAAGCGTTAAAGACCATCCTATTACAAAGGCGATTGTTTTACATGTAGAGCTATGTAGCTGCGGAACGGGTTCAATAAAATCAAAAGCGGAATATTCATTTGTCTTGTTTTGCATGTAATTATCATAGCATAAATTGACTAATTTTTACTTTTTGAGTTTTATTTTTAAAATATTTAGTCAAATAGGCTAAAGTTTATTGACTTTAACTTGTAATAGTAAGTTTTTTTGCTATAATACGTTTGCAATTTAAAAATTTTTGCTAAAAAGGAAGGTAAGATGGCTAAACATAAATTTCAAACAGAAGCGAATCAGATACTCAATTTGATGATACATTCTCTCTACTCAAATAAAGAGATCTTTTTACGTGAACTGATTTCTAACGCATCGGATGCGCTTGATAAGCTCAATATGCTTGTTATGACAGATGAAGCGTACAAAAATATTCAATTCGATCCACGAATAGAGATACGTTCGGATAAAGAAAATAAAATTCTTTCCATTCGTGATACCGGTATAGGAATGAACGAAGAGGATCTTATTAAAAATCTAGGAACCATTGCAAATAGTGGAACAAAAGCATTTTTAGAACAGCTCTCAGGCGATAAGAAAAAAGATGCCAACCTGATAGGGCAGTTTGGTGTCGGTTTTTACTCAGCATTCATGGTAGCACATACGGTGGAAGTGATAACGAAAAAAGCGAATGAAGAGCAGGCATATAAATGGATAAGTAAAGGTGACGGAGAATTCGAGATAGAAAAAGCGGAATTAGACGGACATGGAACACTTATAAAACTTTATATCAATGAAGAGGACAGTGAATTTTTAGAAGAGTGGCGTATAGAAGAGATCGTCAAAAAATATGCAAACCACATTCCGTTTCCGATTTTTTTAGAAAAAGAGAAACACATTCCCGCCAAAAAGGATGATGATGGAAATGAAATAGAGCCGGAGAAAACGGAGAGAGTACTAGAGCAGATCAACAAAGCAAGTGCGTTATGGACTCTTCCAAAAAGTGAACTGACTGATGAAGACTATATAGAGTTTTACAAAACTATTGCTCACTCCAATGAAGATCCACTTTACTGGATGCATCATCATGCAGAAGGTGCCATAGAATATACGACACTTTTTTATATTCCAAGCAAAGCACCAATCGATATTTACAGAGTTGATTACAAGCCGGGCGTGAAGCTTTATATCAATCGTGTTTTCATCACGGATGATGAAAAAGAGTTGATGCCGACTTATTTGCGCTTTTTAAGAGGTGTGATAGATTCGAAAGATTTGCCACTGAATGTTTCAAGAGAAATTCTTCAGTCCAACCCTGTTATGGCAAAGATTCGCAATGCTTCGGTAAAAAAAGTATTGAGTGAATTGAAAAAATTGATGAAAAACGACCCTGAGAAATATGACATATTCTATAAAGAGTTCGGCAATGTTTTAAAAGAGGGGTTATACAGTGACTTTGCCAACAGAGAAAAGATTTTGGAGTTACTCAAGTTCCATACTTTAAACGGCGATGAGATGGTAACGCTAGAGGAGTTTTTGAAAAATGTCGATGAGGAGAAAAAGGAGATCTACTACATTACCGGTAAAATGAGTGTAGATATGTTGAAAAACTCTCCTGCATTAGAGCGTTTTAAAGCAAAAGGGATCGATGTTCTCATCCTCAACGAAGAGATAGATACTATAGTCTTCCCGATGATAACGGAGTACAAAGAGTATAAGTTTGTTAACGTCAACGATGCGAAACTAGATGAAGATGTAAGCGAAGAAGAGCGCGAAAAAACAAAAAAAGAGTATGAAAGCTTCATCAAAGAGTTAAAAGATGCACTTGGAGAGGATGTAAAAGATGTCGAAGTGACATTTGACTTGACCGATTCTCCAGTAGCAATTAAAGAAGATAAAGATGATCCGGCCTATATGATGTACCAGATGATGAAGCAAATGGGGCAAAATCCGGATATGCCAGCACCAAAACCTATTTTGCAGATCAACCCAAAACATCCGTTGATTCAAAAGCTCAAAGAGACATCCGATGCCAATCTTGTGCGTGATGCTGCAAAAGTGTTACTAGAGCAGGCAAAACTCTTTGCAGGAATGGAAATAGACGATACACTCGATTTTGTCTCTAGACTTAATCGAATCATAGAAAAAGCTCTTTAAAAAGAGTTGCAAAATGCCGTTATGATGGCATTTTGCATAAAAAATACCGATAAACGTTGTACTTTTAATATAGATTTATCTATCTTGTGTTAAAGTCTTCTTTATGATTTCATTTGCAAATAACTTCTCGAAAAAATTTTTTAACCGTAAAGATTCGTTTGAACTCTATGTGCAAAAAGCGCAGAAAAAGTGCCGTGAGTTTAAAAATAATGTTGAGCATGGGAGCGAGGAAGATTTTGAATACTCTATAGAGTTGACAAAAAGCGAGCTTGGACTCGATGATGAGCTTATTGACTCCTTGCTTGAAGATTACGTTACGCAAATTCTTCTTACACTTCCAGAGTTTTATAAAATCTTGGACTCTCTTCGCAAAAGTTGCAAAAAAGGAGATGAACCGGACATGCAGCCACTTCGTGACCTTGCTCATAAAAATCTTGGAGTTGCCAGAAACTTACGCATTAAAGATGCACAAAAAATTCTTGCAACAATTATGATAAGTAACAATTTAGAAAAAATTGCCGTTTATCTTGAGTATCTTGAGGCATGTGCCATTTCACTTAAACCAAGTGTCGCTTATAAAATTTACAATCTTGATAAAAAGTGAATCAATTTTCCATTTGCTCACGCAGAGCATGGGAAATCTGTTCAAGTTTGTTTGCTTTCTTTTTAATAAAAACTTTATCCTCTTTTTCTGGTGGCAAAACAAATGCTAACAGTATGAAAACAAGTGCGAAAAGTATTCCACCTAGTGCACTAAGAATTACTTTGAGTGTAAAATCGTTCATAGAAAGATTATATCCAATCTTGTGTTAAAATAGTGCATGTACAAATTTATTCTTTTTTTTTCGTCTATTACATTTTTATATGCCGGTAGCAATCCTGTTACAATGACATTAGAGAGCATTTTATCTAATGAAATGTTTCTATTTCGCCATGCTAACGAGAGGTATACTTGTAAAGTATATGGCATTTGGGGACTTGAGAAAATATATCGAAATAAAACTTTAAACGCTACATGCAAAAGAGCTTTGGAAGAGTTTATTTTGCATAATCCAAAAGATGTACATATGGCTCGTTATGTACTGCATCTTCAGCAGCGTTATCGTCTGGAGTACAAAAAAGGGGGTAGTTGCGTTTTGTATTTTAACAGTCCTAAAAGTTTTTCGGAAGTTTTGCTAGAACATGGACTGGCTTTACTCAAACCTGCTTTTTCCGACAGAGAGTTTCTTTATCGGTTTAGGTCGGCGCAGTCCATAGCACAAACGCAAAAGCGCGGCATTTGGAGCACTCCGTTGCTTAGAAGTTGTATATCGGAATTTTTTGAATTTTTTAAAGAGCAGTGATAAAAAGCTACTCTTTTATTGTATCGTCATGGGTCAGATATATCCAAAAATCTTTATGACTATAACCTCTGTTAAGAAAAAAGATCTGCAATATAGCGACTCTGTATAAAATAATGAGCATCTTTACATAGGGAATGAAAAGTGACATTTTGATTAAAAGCGGTTGCTGCTTTGTCCCCATATTTTTTGCCATCTCCTCAACGCCGATATTTTTGCTCAAGTAAAGTGCAAAAAGCATTGAGAAGAGAAAGTTTAAAAATATACCGTAAATAATGTAAGCAGCAAGCTCTTGTTCGTACATTCCGCCTATCACGAATTTTTACTCTTTATAGTTATCTATGGCATCTTGGAGAATTTTCGTAGCAGATGCCTTGTTCTCAAAACCTTTTACCTTTACCCATTTCCCCGGTTCAAGCATTTTGTATGTTTCGAAAAAGTTTTTGATTTTATCCAGTGTGTGTTTTGGTAGATCGTCAAGATCTTTTATTTCATTGTATGTAGGGTCGATTTTGCTTGTTGGAACGGCGAGAAGCTTTTCATCTATACCGCTTTCATCTTCCATTATAAGTACACCGACAAGACGGCAATTTACGACACAACCTGCTTGCATAGGATATTCTGCAAGAACAAGAATGTCGGCAGGATCTCCGTCTTGTGAAAGTGTTTTGTTTACGAAGCCGTAGTTTGCAGGGTAGTACATTGCCGAATGCATTACACGATCCAGAACGAGAGCTCCGCTCTCTTTTTCTATTTCATATTTGATATTTGAGCCATTTGGAATTTCGATAATGGCTTTGACTTTGTCTGGATTTTCTCCGTATCCGATTTTTTCCAAATTCATTTTTTTCCTTTTCGTGGATGTTTAATGGCGAAATTATAGCTTATAAACCATAAATGACAAAAGAGGAGTAAAAATTCCTCTTTTTGAAATTTTACATTCTGTTTTGTATTGGTTTTTGTAAGCTGATGTATAATTGTGTAAGATAACAAACTAGGAGTATATTTAGATGGAACAATTCAAAGAAGAGTCACTTGCTTACCACAAAGCCCGCAACGAGTATGACACAAATGGGAAAATAGGTACTTTGCTGACAAAACCGTGCAATACGGAAAAAGAGCTTGCGATGGCGTATAGTCCGGGTGTTGCTTACCCTTGTTTAGAGATAGAGAAAAATGAAGAAGCTGTCTATGAGTACACAAACAAAGGTAATTTGGTTGCGGTTGTTTCCGATGGTACTGCCGTACTTGGTCTTGGCGATATTGGACATATGGCAAGTAAACCGGTTATGGAGGGCAAGGCGGTTCTATTTAAGACTTTTGCAAACGTCGATGCAATCGATATAGAACTTGCAACAAACGAGAGTGAGGAGATTATCCAGATCGTTTCAAAAATGGCTGACAGTTTCGGCGGTATCAATCTAGAAGATATTTCCGCACCGCGCTGCTTTGAAATAGAGGAAAAACTCAAAGAGATCTGTGATGTACCCGTCTTTCATGACGATCAACATGGAACGGCGGTTATAACGACGGCAGGGTTGATGAATGTACTAGAAATTAGTGGGAAAAAGCCCGAAGAGATCAAAGTTGTCATTATAGGAGCGGGTGCAGCAGGTATTGCATGTGGAAAAATGTATAGAAATCTTGGTGTAAAGCAGATAGTTATGCTTGATTCAAAAGGTGTCATTCATAAAGGCAGAAAAGATTTGAACAAATACAAAGAGTTGTTCGCGTTGGAGACGGATGATCGTACTCTTGAAGATGCAATAAAAGGAGCGGATATGGTTTTGGGTCTAAGTGGGCCAGACTTGATCTCTCCGGATATGCTTACAACAATGACGGAAAACTCGCCTATTGTTTTTGCATGTGCAAATCCAAATCCTGAAATAAAACCCGATGTTGCAAAAAAAGCTCGTCCAGACATCATTATAGGAACGGGGCGAAGTGACTATCCAAACCAGGTAAACAATGTACTTGGATTTCCACAAATCTTTCGAGGTGCTTTGGATGTGCGAGCGAGAAAAATTACCGAAAATATGAAATTAGCAGCAGCAAAAGCTTTGGCGGAAGTGGCAAAGCTAGAAGTGCCTAAAAGTGTTCAAGAAGCGCATGGCAGAGAAGATATGCACTTTGGTACAGACTATATCATTCCTTCCCCGTTTGATAGACGCGTTTTGGTTTATGTCGCTTCAGCCGTTGCCAAAGCAGCCATAGAAGATGGTGTTGCAAGAGTCTCTGACTTTGATTTTGAAGCATATGAGTGTAAGTTGAAAAAGCTTGCCGCACACCTTGAAGGAATAGAGTTAGTAGATTGTAACACTTAAGAGTAAAAAGATTTAAACTCTTGAATTTTTATGAGTGAAGTAAGAATTTTATGTTACAATCACGCAAATTCAACTGTAGGGACTCCCTATAAGAAGAAGAGGTTTATGATGGAAGTGAATTTAGTAGAAGAGGGTTTTAAGTTTATGATCCTCGGAATGGGCATCGTATTTGTTTTCTTGAGCATTATGATCGCCGTCATGAATATTATGTCGAAGATCATTCACAAGTTTTTCCCGGAGCCGGATCCTGCTCAGCCGCCAATTGTCGTTGGTGCTACCGGGGATAAGAAAAAGGTGGTTGCCGCTATTTTTGCAGCAATTATGGAAGATAAAAAATCACAAGCGTAAGGACAAATATGGCGAAGAAATACATAGATGTAATGGATACGACTTTTAGAGACGGCTTTCAGTCCGTTTTTGGAGGACGTGTGCTCATGGAGGATTTTTTTCCGGCAGTAGAAGCAGCAAAAAAGGCCGGAATTACTCACTTTGAGTTCGGTGGAGGTGCACGTTTTCAGTCGCTCTTTTTCTATTTGAACGAAAATGCGTTTGATATGATGGATCGCTTCCGTGAGATAGTTGGACCTGAAGCAAATTTACAAACACTTGCACGCGGCGTGAACACGGTAATGCTTGATACAGGTTCAAGTGAACTTATAGATCTACATGCAAAAATGTTTGCTAAACACGGAACGACAACTATTCGAAACTTCGATGCACTTAATGATGTGGAAAACCTAAAATACTCTGCAGAGTGCATAAAGCGACATGGTCTCAAGCATGAAGTTGTCGTTACGATGATGGATCTCCCTCCGGGTTGTGAAGGTGCACATGATGTACCCTTTTATGAAAGAATTCTTCGTGAAATTCTTGACAGCGGTATTCCATACGACAGTATCGCTTTTAAAGATGCAAGCGGTACTTCCAATCCAAATAAAGTATATGAAACGATCAAAATGGCTAGAAAACTTGTCGGCGATGATGTTCATCTAAGACTGCATACACATGAAACGGCAGGTGTTAGTGTTGCATGTTATTTAGCGGCACTTGATGCGGGTGTAGACGGTATAGATATGGCGGCATCACCGGTTAGTGGTGGAACGAGTCAGCCTGATATTTTGACGATGCTTCATGCAACAAAGGGGATGAACTACGATCTTGGTGGATTGGAACTTGAAGATATACTTGAGTATGAAGAGGTATTACAAGATTGTCTTGAAGACTACTTCATTCCACCTGAAGCGACACAAGTAAGTCCTCTTATACCGTTTTCGCCGATGCCTGGAGGCGCTTTGACGGCAAATACACAGATGATGCGAGATAACGGTATTCTTGATCGTTATCCGGATGTCATCAAAGCGATGCGAGAAGTAGTGGAAAAAGGTGGTTACGGTACTTCGGTAACTCCTGTTTCACAGTTTTACTTCCAGCAAGCGCTCAACAACGTTATGCAAGGGCCATGGAAAGCCATAGCTCCTGGATATGGAAAAATGGTACTGGGCTATTTCGGGAGAACACCTGTCGAGCCTGATCCAGAAATCGTCAAGCTTGCTTCTGAGAAGCTTGGACTTGAGCCGACGACGAAAACAGCACTTGAGCTGGCTAATGAAGACCCGACAAAATCTTTGGATTACTGGAAAAAGAAACTTGAAGAAGAGGGCATAGAGACAACAGAAGAAAATATTTTCATTGCAGCTGCATGTGGTGAAAAAGGTATCACTTTCCTTAAAGGGGAAGCGGAAGTAAATGTAAGAAAAAAATCGACAATGAAAGATGACTGTAAAGGAGAAGTTTCAATGGCTGGAACATACACAGTAGTAGTAGATGGACAAAAATATAGCGTACAGGTTGCCGAAGGTGATGCAAACATTCAAGTAACGGAAGTAAACGGAGAAACGACTGCCGACTCCCAACCTGCTGCAGCAAGCGGTAACGAAACGGAAATCAAAGCGCTTTTACCGGGTAATGTATGGAAGATAGTGGCTAATCCAGGTCAGAGTGTGAATGAAGGCGATGTTATTATGATTTTGGAATCTATGAAAATGGAAATAGATGTCGTTGCACCTCGCGGTGGAGTTGTGAAATCTATCAATGTCGCTACAAACGACAAAGTCGTAGAGGGTCAAACCGTAGCAGTATTAGGATAAGCAGATGAAAAAAGTACTTATAAAACTCTTTGTCGCTTTCACTTTTTTGACAATTGCGTCGAATGCAGTGGCAAATGAAACAGCTGCAGTACATTCTATGCAACTTCAGGAAAAAACGAAAGAGGAAGTTCGCGAAGTTAAAAGTATTCCGGAGATGGTTGTAGACTTTTTAAAAACAACCGGAATTGTAGCGTTGACCAACCCTAAAGTCCCAGAAGGTCTTTCCGAAGAAGAGAAAAAGATGTACATTTTCCACCACACTTGGGGAACGATCATTATGTACGGTATTGTTTTTCTTCTTTTCTGGTTGGCAATAGCCAAAGGGTTCGAGCCTCTTTTGCTTCTGCCAATTGCGTTTGGAGGACTTTTGGCAAACATTCCCATAGCTGACATT
>JALWLR010000326.1 GCA_027084065.1 Helicobacteraceae bacterium
CCATATCGATACGAATTTCGAAATATTTGCATCGTCTTTTTTTATGGGATGCAAAGCATGCGTCTGGTCGGTAATCGCTCCATCCCATCCATAGTCCAACTTGACATCACTGTCACTGGACATAATATAGATTGCCGCATTGTCTACACCTTTGTCTCTAGGAGAGAGTGCCTCTAAAAGCTCATTTACTTTCGAAGTATCCGTACCGGGAGAGTATATATCTGTGGGAGTGGCTGCTTGATGGGCATACTCTTTATCAATAAGACCGCTCCACAAGGGCGCTGCATCGCTCTCACCGCGAAAGCCTTCAATGTCATAGGCAATCCACTCCAAAACGTCATAATCAGTTGCGCTCTCCTCCCCTTCTAGGGCTTTAAAATCACTCCCTTTTCGAATAATGACAGAATCTTTAATGCGATACTGAAGTTTCGAAGCTATATACTCCACTGCCGCCGCACTTTGTTCGTGTAGTTTGGCATCGATATGCTGGTAGAGATAGTTTCTATACGCCTGTGCTAAAAATTCCATACCGAATTTAGCTATAACGGCCATAATGACAATAACGAAAATAAGCTCTATAAAAGTAAAGGCCCGTTTTGCTCTTTTCATCATCTCTCTTTACATCTTGAACTTATAGGTATGAAGTTGTGTTATAACCTTACCCTTGTCGTCATATATGGTAACCGTAATTTTTTTTATCTGCGAAGTATTTGTTTCGTCTGCAAATGTAGCCGGTTCTACCGTCACTTTGTACTTAGTTTCATACTTAAGCCCCTGCAATGAAGCACTCCCCTCTATGGCATCTTTTAAAGAAGAGGTACCAATTGCTATCTCATCAAATGTTTGATCCGTCGTTTCTACCGCTTTGACATACGCTTCGAAAATCGCTTCGTCCGCTTTAAGGTTTCGCTCACTCCCTTTGCTCGTTACCTGCGTCATCATCGGTAGTGACATGACAGCCACCGCTACGATGACAATCGCGAAAATAAGCTCGATCATCGAAAACCCAAAACGTTTTACCATGTCAACTTCCTGTCTTTATGACCAAATTTTTCCGTTGTCGAAGAGGTATCGGTCTCTCCACTTCCTATCCATTTGCTTCCCTCTTTTTGAAACTCTACCTCAAACTCGTTATGATCCGCATCTGCATTGTATTTGTTATATATAAGCCACTCATTTGGTTTCATTTTCATTGTCGCTCTGTATGGATAGCCTTTCTTCTCGTCATACTCAAGCGTTGTTTTATCTGGGTAAGTTCCCGTCGGCAAAGATATAACACTAATATGCCCATTCGTTCTTTTTTGCTCAATATCTCCCCCGCTTCCAAAGCTTGGTGTATGTTTTGTATTTATACACCAACGTGGATCATCGCTCATTGTACAACTTTTATCGGGGAGAAGTGTTTTATTGCAATCCTCAGAATCACTACAAAATACCTCATATGTGATATTCACATCTCCTGTACTTCCATTGATCTTCGTCTTTTTTGCATGTGCTTTCACATATAAAAATGTTATGTTATCATCCAACTCTACACTTCCTTGCGGCATGTATGAGCTATTTCCATCTGCTAAGTTCACACACTCACTTTCATTCTTGCATTTGACACTAAATGTAGTAAATGTCATACGTTTTGGATTTTGGGCTATATGATTTAATCGTTTGAAGTTGTAACGAATTCTTAAATTTGCTTTGCCATTTTGGGCTTTTGCAAAAGATTTCTGCTCTATCTCTCCAACCGTTACAGTGTCGTTGACATCGTTGAAACGCAAAAGAAGACGATGTTCCTGATCGTCTACTGCCTCTACACTTTGCGTAAAAACTCGCTCTTCATTTTCATATTTACTGCGTGGCAAATCAAACTCTACTGTTTTTGCATAGCATTTTTCTACAAAGTTGCTCAAGCCGCTACCTTGTTTGTCCTGTGCTTCAAGTACCCCATAGATATGATATGACATATTGAGATCTTTATATACTCCATCACTCTCTTTTTGCATGTCGGCTGTGTACACGAAATCTACACTAGCCGGATCGTCATTATTAAGACCGACTGAACTACCCATATCTGTTACATCGAAGCGATAAGGAACAGATTCAACCCAATAATCATGGTAATATTTTGCCGGGCTTATATTTGTATTGTTGTGTTCACTCCAAATTTCACACCCATTGAGTAATGTAGAACCTATTGGCACAACTATGCCTGAATCTTCTTGACAATCTTTTTGTGATGCAGGTTTAAAATATGCTCCTGTATGATGTTGCATGCTTGCAGCGTCACTATCAACTTTTGTCCATGTCCTGTCTCGCAACGCAAGACGATACTTCCCAACTTGATGCAGAGATACTCGAAGATCTGTATACAATCCATTTTCAAGAGCATAATTCTCGCCATCTAAAAAAATCGTACTCATATTTTTATCACTTGTATCGTTACACCCTGAGAGATCTATTCCATCAGGTACCAACCACATATAAGCAAATCTATCTGTATTTTCATTACCTATAGAGCCGGTATACCCTTGCGCATTTCCTTCTCCTGTATATGTCGTTGCATTGATCTCTAGTTTATATTCATATCCAGCAGAAATTATATGCTCGTTGCCATCATTTTCAATAACTACATCGGGGATCGTATCGTTACCGTCTATTAAACGCATAGAAAAAGCTTCCGGACGAATGGAAAAGTTATCTCTTGAACAGACAAACTGTGTACGATAACCGTAAATGCACTCCATACACTTACTGAGTTCACCTATATTCATTCCACTATCGTCACTCCCAGCTCCTGTACTTCCGCAATAAGCAGAAATTGTAGCATCCGGATCATCTTGGGTAACTGCCGCGCTACAGCTATCCGTACTATAAGAGGGGAAGTTTGTAAGTCTATACTTTCCACCCCCTAAATTTTCGACTTCCAACAAAGAGTTGTTTTCATCTACAACATTATAACTGACACGAAATGCCGTGTTTTTACGTGCCATCGTGTAAAACTCCTGAAGCGAATCCAAGTCGGTTTGCCCATTTGCTATGGCATTTTCTAACGCATTTTGGTCAAACGGTGTACTCTGCTCATCATCAAACAAAACCCATACTCTTTTTGAAATACTACTGTCCATCTCTTTACAAGAAGCGTTAACATCATGAAATGCCGATGCATCTATCATCTCTACAGCCGCCATTGTAGAAACACTTTTCAATGTATCGCGATTATCCGGATCAAGAGCGATTACTTTAAATTTTCCGGCACGAAAAACAACCTGAGTCGGAAGATTGTAATAGGCATTATCTCCTCCCTCATCTGCATCATAGTAGCTTTCATGCACGACATTAAAAATACTTTGTTCAGGTTGGTATTCAAAGTTTGCAGACGAACACATCTCAACATCTTTTGCAAGTACTCTAATGTAAGGAATAGTAGATGATTCATCAAGCTTCAAATCATACTGCAACTGTACATGTAGAGGCATATGAAGAGAAGCTCTTATAGGATCGATTTGGTAATAAACATAAAAGTAGTCATTTGCCGCAATATCACCAATATCTATGCCATGCACATACGCATCATTCTCTTCCATAACAGATGTTCTATGCGGTGTCAAATCTTTTGTCATCGCTATTCGAACACTATCTCGTACATATTTCGCCTGAGAGGTATTGATATCGTAGATATTGACAGTCATATTTTTTACTTCCAAATCGGAATCCACTTTGTTTCGAACATATATTTTTACATCTACATTTGCATTTGTTGCTACCTCTCCTACTATTTCCGGATCTTTTGAACCATCATTCTCCTCTGTAAAGTAAATACCGTTTTGAGCATACGCATAGTCATAGCAAAACTGTGGAACATACAACTCTGTGGAAAAGACAACCAAGTCGGCAAAATAATAATCCTGCGTTGTATGAAAACGAAATTTTGCACCCGTTTCATTTTGCGTTAAGATTCCCAATCCCCCATTAGCCGTTCCAACTTCATATTTATGAATATCTATACCAAAATTGTTATTCATATCGGGAGTGCGTGGAGCATCAACGTCTATTCGAGAATTAAACGCATTATCCGAATCAATATCAGTAAATGTCGTATTATAGCGTTTCCCGGCCATTTCAATCGTATCGCCAGATATATCTCTATCACCCTCGGCAACAAATAAATATGCCTGTGAATCCACCTCTCCACTTCTAGGTGTTAAAAATCCATCTGTTTCAATAACTGGATCTTCTGAAAGCTCAGTAGTAATTTGTTGAAATCCATCAAATATAGTTACCAATCGGTTCGAATCACTGTTTGGATCCTGATATACTACAACAAGTGTCCATGCACCATACGCTCCAAGACCATCAGGTGTATCACCAGTAATTGTATAAAAACTCGAAGGTTCTACCTCATACCATCCAGCCTCATGCACAATATCGATGACATTCGCACTTGCAGAATAGATTGGAATGGTTCCTCCGCTTGTCATATCAAAATCGGCAACATCCGCTGTTACATCACTGTAAGCATCGCCTGTTTTTCGTAAACGAATAGTTTTTGCTTCCTCTTTTTTAGATGTGGTCCATGATGAATTATAACTATCTCTCCCTTGCCAGTAGAGTCTTGCATATATAATTTTCGCATCTTGCGGCAACTCTAACTTAGCTTGAGACTGTGGTACTTTTTGTAAGTTTACATGAGCATTGTTCTGAGTCGATTCTACACAAACACCACCTACTTTTTTACACAAAATTGTATTTCCTAAAACTTTAACATCCCCATAGAGACTCTTTTTATAACGCAGCTCAAACGGGCGTCCTCCACTTTGTGTTTCATTTTCACATTTGGCAAGCTCTCCTTGATAGAGTACACCATCCTTCATATAGGTTGCATACACTCCATATTCATTGTTTAAAAAGCTAAAAAGTGACTTATTATATATAGTATGCATCTCATTTGAAGACATATTTTGAAGATCGTAATTTATAGCACTGTTAAATCCTGAAGCTTGCCAAAAACTGATTCCACTTGCTTCTTGACAGTTTCCAGAAGTGTCATCTGTTCCACAATCAGACATAAAAGAAAATAAATTATTTGCTGCTACAACAACCCTAACTTGACTCAGTTCTGCTGAACCAATATTTCGTACAGGAATTACGTATTTACATGCAAAATTGACAGAGCCAAAACAAAATCCTTCCGTGTAAGGTTCATCGTAGCACATATCTTCTGCACTCTCGATCGTACCTCCTCCGCCACTGCCACTATCTGGAGTAAAGTCAATGTGAAGCGGAAAACTGTCTCTCCGTCCATAGTTATAAATTTTAATTATATAAGTTGTTCCCGCTACAACGTCATATGTCAAATCAACATCGTGGTTATCCGATGTATCCTTTTTTAAAATACTTCCACATCCATCATTTTCTAATCTAAGATCGGTATCATAAGAGGCGCCACTAGACCATATGTGAATGCTTCCATCAGTTGGAGCGGTAAATTTATAATAATAATAGGAGCCCTCCCACCCTTTGTACTTCAATGTAGCCGTTATAGTTGATGGAACAGAAACACTCTCAGCACTAGAACAGCGCTTACCCACTTGCGCTCCATACGAATCGACAGATAGCAATAATAAAAATATTATTATCTGGACTGGTAACAAAAATGATTTTTTCATATTTTATCCTTATTACTCTTACATGCAAAACAAAGCCGTCTTAATCCTAAAGTGACAATTGAAATATCATTAATTTTTTTGCACACTTATGCAGGGCTCGTATAGCAAAAACCATTCACCCTCTAATTATACTCTCAATTTTGCTTAATAAAAGCTGAAAATTTCCTATTTTAGTCTAAAGGATTAATCTATTGAGTTAAATAAAATTATATTTTATGATTTATAATTCGAAAACAATTCTAAGAAAAACGGCCATTACAAAATATTTTCTATTTGTTCTTTCAACCGTGGAATATGTTTTCGAAGAACAACTTCTAATATCTCATCATCAACACTGTCATAATCGTGAGCTATAAAATTTCTAAGAGCATTCAGCCCTCGCAGATCATCTTTATCGAATTTTGAAAGTAATTCAAATTCATTCTCTTCTTTGAGTTTGTTGAATTGTTCCGCTATGGAAATAATTTGCATTCTTATTGCAGGTTTGAGGATTCTGTCTTGAAGGGCAGGCATTATTTTGCCTTTTTTTTGTTCTATAAAAAACTCTATATCTTCTATTTTATCCAAAACAAGCCGTCATCTTTCTTTCATATCGCTATTTGCTCTTTCTTAAGATTTTCTTGCATAAACTTATTGATACCATTTAAAGGTACAAGATCAACTTTTCTGTTTAACTGCACTTCCAACTCTCGTTTGAAATCAGTGGTTTTTCTCAATTTTGCAAATCCATCATCTTTATAAAATATATCATGATCGATCGTATACGTAATATCAATATCACTAAAGAGATCATCTTCACCTCGTGCATATGAACCGAATAAGCTAACTAGTCTAAATCCGCTTTTTTGGTGTTTCTCATTGAAATCATGGAGATACTTAAGCACCTTATCACGTGTCATAAACTCTCCTTTTTATTTTTTGTTGTTTTTATTATACAACTTTTCGATAAAATATCATCAAAAAAAGAAGGATGCTTTTTGACACACCTTTTAAAATTTTTTCTCGCTGTAAGTACACTGCTCCTTTTTAGTTCCTGCTCCAAAGATCTGGAAGAGTACAATAAACCGGCAATCTACTGGTACTCAAAAATGATCGAATCGATCTCAGAGGCTGACCTCGATAGAGCGGATGACTACTACAGCTCTTTGCAAGGAGAGCATATAGGCTCGCCTTTACTGCCGCAAGCGACTTTCATCATGGCATTGGCGCATATGTACAATGAAGAGTATCTACTCGCGCAGCACTATCTTGATGAATATCTCCGCCGCTTTGCCGCCAACAGCAGCGACAAAGAGGAAGCGGCATTTTTAAAAATAAAAGCGAAGTATCTTTCACTGCCAAATCCAAGACGAGATCAAGCGCTTATAAACGAAGCCATTGCCGATGCCAAGCAATTTAAAAAGGAGTATCCACACTCTATGCACTACTATGTCGTCGACACGATGCTCACGCGCCTCATTCTCTCCAAAGCCGTATTGGACGATGCCATAGCCTCGCTTTATGAGCGCATCGACAAGCCTAAGGCGGCAGCTTTTTACAAAGAGAAAGAGAAACGCACATGGGTAGACTGGAGCATTGTCCAGCGCGCTGAGATTCCATGGTATAGAGAGTGGTTCGAAGGGGACGGAACAAGTAGTTGGTATGACTTTTTAATTCCGGATACCCAAAGCGTTGTATCACGCAATTCCAATAAAGATACTAACAATACGACTCAAAGGAAACAATGATGAAACTCAGTAACTATGCAGAACTTCCGGCAGATATACCTATTATTGCCGAAGACGATATTTTTCTCTACCCTTTTATGATTTCACCCATTTTTTTAAATGATGAAGCCAATATCAAAGCGGTAACAGAAGCGATGCATGACAACACTCTTGTCATGGTTACCCCGACAAAACCGGGTCATGAGGGAGAAAGAAGCTTCGAAGCCATTTACGATGCGGGCGTCGTAGGCAATATTATGCGAAAAGTCTCACTCCCTGACGGTCGTGTAAAAATTCTCTTCCAAGGACTCTCTAGAGCGAAAATTTTAGAACCCAAAAACTCCGATCCGCTCATTGCAACCGTAGATACGATAGTCCCTACACCCCTTGATGACATCAAAGCCGAGGCTATTCTTGCCATTGTCAGAGAAAAGGTTCGCACACTTGCACAAATCACAAACTATTTCCCGCCGGATCTACTCCGTACAATTGAGGAAAATCACGACTACAATCGTATCATCGATCTCATTGCCAGTACCGTCAAGCTCAAAAAAGATCAAGCCTATAAACTTTTCATAGAAGAAAACACTGAAAACCGTTTCTTTCTTCTTATAGACTATCTCATAGAGGAGATAGAAGCGAACAAACTCCAAAAAGAGATACGAAACAAGGTTCACACAAAAATAGAGCAGGTAAACAAAGAGTACTTTCTCAAAGAGCAGCTCAAAGAGATTCAAAAAGAGCTTGGCTTTGACACCGCGCGCGAAGATGAAATAGAGGAGTACTGGGAAAAACTCGAAGCCAAAAAAGAGAAAATGAGCGAAGATGCCTACAAAGAGATAGCAAAACAGATAGAGCGCTACGCTCGCATGCATCCTGACTCAAGTGATGCCAGTATGACGCAGACATACTTGGACTTTGTGCTGGAGATTCCTTTTGGGGAGTTCTCTTCTAAATCACTCGATATTCATGAAGTACAAAAACAGCTCGATGCCGACCACTACTCTTTAGAAAAACCAAAAGAGCGTATTATCGAATACTTTGCGGTTATGGAGCTTTTAGAACTTCGCGGTAAAAAACATGCTAGCGGTGATGGTGCCATACTCTGTTTTGCAGGACCTCCTGGGGTTGGGAAAACCTCACTGGCAAACTCCATCTCCAAAGCGCTTGGGCGCAGTCTGGTGCGCATAGCTCTGGGAG
>JALWLR010000327.1 GCA_027084065.1 Helicobacteraceae bacterium
CGTCCTCATACCGGACGCCAACACCAGATTCGCGTGCACTTGTTTCATGTGAAACATCCTATAGTTGGTGATCCACTCTATGGTCAGACATTTGAAAACATGATGAAGTATTTCGATAGGAAACTTGATCAAAAAGAGCGGCTACTCAATACAGGCTCAAAACGTTTACTTCTACATGCAAATGAACTCTCATTTACTCTTTATGAAAAAAAGTATCAACTTCAATCAAAAGCCAATTTTGTTTCTGAAGCTTTAGAGCATATTCAAGAGATGTTTCATGTGAAACAATCTTTTCATTCACAATGTGAATAAACCTAGCAGCAGCTTCACATACAATTATATCAAAAGCTTTTGTATCGATAAAACGCCCTATTTTAGGGCTTAACCGACTTTTTTAACTTTAAGCAGGTTTTTATATAAATAAACCCTTAAATCGAAAAAAACTTTAAAGAAACTTCTAATTTGTTCACATGCAGTATCAAGGTGTGAATAAAGAGATTTATGAAAAATTTAATGAAGAAAAGTATCAGTTACTTATAAGCAAAGTAAGATATTATTTCAAATGTAGAAGGCCTTCCTGGAGTGTTGGCCTTCTCGTTTCTTAAGCTATTTATCCTCTTTTAAAGCTACCCAGACAAAACCACCGACTCCAACTACAAAAACACCCAAAAGCAGCACTATCTCAAAAATATCTACATTACCCATTATTTGCATTTCCTTATTAATAACATAAAGTAGAATTATAACTTGATTGTTATTGTTTTTCCATTTCCGTTTTTTCTTTGAGTTGTCCACATGCAGCACTGATGTCGATACCTTTTGAGTCACGTATAGTGCATAAAACACCATGCTTCGTTAGGTACTCTTGAAATCGGTGCATATCCTCTTTTGATGGTCGCTTATACTCCGTTCCCGGATAGGGATTGAAATAGATCAAATTCACTTTCGCTTTAATGCCACTTAGAAGTTTGACAAGTTTTTTTGCACTGCCTAAGTCATCATTTTTGTCTTTAATAACCAAATATTCAAACATAACTCTTTTACGTGTATCTATAGGGTAGCGTTTTACCGCTTCGATAATCGAATTAATATTATGCGCCTTGTTCATTGGAATCAATTCCGTTCTCAATTCATCATCTACTGCATGTAAAGATATAGCTATATGCACGCCCAGATCCATTTGACCCAGTTTGTCTATTTTAGTCGAAAGTCCACTTGTAGAGACCGTTTGACGCTTAGCAGATATAGCCAAGCCATCTTGATCTTTAAAAATCTCTATCGCTTTTGCAAGGTTATCCAGATTATCAAGCGGCTCTCCCATACCCATATAAACGATATTGGTCACTCTGTTGTGTGCATGTGCATTATCTTTTTTCAAACTGACCACTTGCGCAACTATCTCGCCCGGTGTCAAATCTCTTGTAAAGCCCCCTTTTGCCGTCAAACAAAAAGAGCATCCAACCTTGCAACCGACCTGGGTCGATACACATATGGAATATTTTGCTTCGTGAACGATTTTTCCCTCTGCATCTCGCTTCTCATCTTTCATCTTCAACCATACCGATTCGACTGTTTTTCCATCTTGCAATGCAAACAGATACTTGATAGTTCCATCACTGGAGATCTCTTTGTTGAGTATTTTCAACGGATTGACAACAAATTTTTCTTCTAACTCCTCTTGCAAAGCTTTAGGAATATTTTTCATCTCTTTAAATGATTCTACATAGTGATGATAGACCCATCCAAAAATCTGTTTGACACGAAAAGCCGGTTTGATGATTTTTTTAAGCTCCTCTTGCGTATAGTCCATAATGGAAGGTTTGATTTCACTCATACATTGTTTCCTTCTTTATTGCCGTAAATATAACGCGTTAGCAGCTCTTTGGCTGCATC
>JALWLR010000328.1 GCA_027084065.1 Helicobacteraceae bacterium
TAAAAAGCATAAAGAGATATATGCACAGCGTTTTAAAAAGGCAGTGGAAGATGCCGGTAAAATGCTCGATATGAAAGTGGCTTTGCAAAATAAAATGAATATTCTTGATTAGTTGAGGTAGCCTTGTGATTGTAGATACTCTTTTAACTTCTCTTTAGATATTGGATTTCCCGCGAGTTGTTGCATGTAAAGCTCATGCAATATCTCTTTAAACTCTTTCGAAGGGGAAAGCCCTGCATGAATAAGCTCTTTTCCTGTTATAAGCGGGGAGGGGGGTTGTTGGAAAACATCAAGCTTTTTTGCCAAATTTTCAAGCCGAGAGAAGAAAGGCTCCATTTTAGGATAGAGTGCGCGTAGCAATAGCAGGGATTTTTCTATATTGCATGTAGTGGCTAGAAGTTTGACTTCAAATGCACTAGACTCTTTTTGAAGCAATATACAGCTTTTCTCCAAACACTCCAAAAGAGTAAAAATCTCTTTGATAAGTTTCTTGTTAGTTGTGAAGCGTAGAAGAAAAGAGTTTTTGTCGCGAACTTTTCGAATGAGGAGAGCGAAGTACAAAGAAAGCTCGTGTATGTTTTTTGAAGCGAGTCTATCTATGGAGGCGAGTGTATGTTTTTGCAACCCTTTTGGCAGTTGGAAAAACTCTGTAAAATAGTACCTCTCTTGCATGACGTCAAGCAATTCAAAAGCGATTGATGGACGCTTTGCACGTTGAAATAATTTTTTAAGTTCTTCAAAAATGCGCTCTTTTGGAAGTTCCTGAAGCATTCCTTCTGCTATCATCGTTTTGCATGTATGAAACAAACTAGGATCGAGTTGAAAACCAAAACGTGCGGCAAAAACGACGGTGCGCAACACCCGAAGCGGATCTTCTTTAAAGGTATTTTTATCTACGGCTTTGAGAGTTTTGTTTTGGAGGTCTTGTATGCCGCCATGGCAGTCTATAAGCTCTTTTTTTATCGGGTCGTATCCTAAAGCGTTTATTGTAAAGTCACGTCGCTTGGAGGCTTCAAAAAAAGAAAGCTGAGGATCTATGATGATCTCAAACCCTTTATGTCCTGAAGCAACTTTATTTTCACGCCTTGGCAGTGAAAAATCGCACTCTAACGATCCTATACGCAGCTTGCATACTCCAAAACTTTTTCCGACAAGATTGACCTTGCCAAAAGGCTTGAGAAGTTTTTGAAGCGATTCATAACTATCAAGGCCATAAATCTCTATGTCAATATCTTTTCTATTGGAAATACCTAGTAAAGCATCTCGTACATAGCCGCCTACAATGATTGGTTTTACCCCTTTTGCATAGAGTGTGCGTAAGAGTTTGTCAAGCTCGTATGGAAGAGTAATGTGAGAATAAGGGATATATTTACAATGTGGCGTTTTTCTCAAAGTGCCCTCTTTTTGGCGTCTCTAGTTGACGGATTGGTACAAGAAGCTTATTATAACCATAATTTAGCTATAATTCCAAAAAATTTTACCCTTTAAAAGGACGCAATTTGCAAAAAATAAGAAATATTGCAGTTATCGCTCACGTTGACCACGGAAAAACGACCCTTGTTGACGGTCTTCTTGAGCAGTCAGGCACATTTGCCGAACATGAACAACATGATGAAAGAGCGATGGATTCCAATGCACTTGAAAAAGAGAGAGGCATTACCATTCTTTCAAAAAATACCGCTATTCGCTACAAAGATTATAAAATCAATATTATCGACACTCCCGGACACGCCGATTTCGGTGGAGAGGTCGAGCGTGTTTTAAAAATGGTCGATGGTGTTTTGGTACTTGTCGATGCCTATGAAGGGGTTATGCCGCAGACGAAATTTGTCGTTAAAAAGATGCTTCAGCTTGGTAAAAAACCGATTGTCGTCATCAATAAAATAGACAAAC
>JALWLR010000329.1 GCA_027084065.1 Helicobacteraceae bacterium
GCATTTGATATGCAGGGCAAGATTGAAAAAGAGCAACATCTCCAAATAGAGGGAAAATCGAAAATAGCACAAGGGGTGCTTCAGCTTCACTATGTCGATAACAAAACGACAATGAAGTTTCAAGGTATTCATACGAAAAAACTTTTATGGATGGCATACTACCCTCAATTTTTGGATGCCGTTATGAATGGCAGGGCAGTTTACGACAAAGGGGTCGAGAAAGGGGAGGCACGGTTGAAATTTGCTTCGGGTCGATTTACGAAAAACACTATTTTTGATTTGGCAAAACGATATACGCAAACGAATCTCTATAAAGAGCGTTTTATGGGGGATGCAAATGTAACGTTAGACAACAAACAGATTTTTTCAACATTCGATCTTCGCTCCACACATGCAGAAATCCGAAGCACACGGACACTTTTTGATCCCTATAGCGACTACATAGATGCGAATCTTTTGTTCTACATTGATAAAACACCGGTTGCAATTACACTAAAAGGAGATGTGCATCAGCCAGCAATTGGAGTGGATATGGATGCATTTTTGCGCACAAAAGCCGGAAAGCGTCTGCAAAAAAAGGCTGCAAAAGAAATAGAAAAGTTTTTACAAAAACTCTTTTAATGCTTCGCCGTAGCGAGTGTAAGACACAGAAGAGTTTGTTTCTTTTTTTTACGTAATGTCTCTACTGCCTCATTAAGAGTCGTACCAGTTGTGACAATGTCATCGACGAGGATGAGTGTCTCATACGAAAAGGGGGCAACTTCGAAGTTCCTTGGATTGTTTTGCCGAAAAGATTTGGATTTTCCGGAGTAGGAGAGTCTGTTTTTTGCCAACAATTTGCCATGACACGGGCGAAGAAGAGCTGTTTTGAGACTGTGAGCGAGAATTGCCGTGTGGGAGTAACCTTGAATGATCTGTTCATCGATGCCAAGAACGGCAACGGGCTTAGTGACAGAGAACTCCTTGGCAAAATGTTTCAATGAAATTTTTGCAAGTATGGTAAAAACATGGTAGCCAAGAGGAGTGTGTTTGGTGTGGAGAAGCTCTTTGATTTCATCATATTTGTAAAATGAAATGACCTCCACACCGCTTGGGAGTGTACGTCTATAGAGAGAGGGGCGCAGGAAACGCTGCCTGCACTCTTTACATATATGAATCAAAGTGAACTTTTTGCAAAGAAGACACTTCAAAAGAGGGTTAGGACTCCATTTTCAACACAGACATAAATGCCTCTTGCGGCAGCTGTACTTTTCCAATGGCTTTCATACGCTTTTTACCCGCTTTTTGTTTTTCCAAAAGCTTTCTTTTTCTTGTTATATCGCCGCCGTAGCATTTTGCGGTAACGTTTTTACCCATAGATTTGACGGTTTCTCTAGCTATTATTTTGTTTCCAAGACTTGCTTGAATGGCAACTTCGAAAAGCTGTCTTGGAACAATCTCTTTCATATTTTTTACAAGTGCACGCCCTCTTGATTCTGCAGCACTTCTTGGGACAATGACACTTAAAGCATCGACGACCTCTCCGGCAACGCGAACATCGAGTTTGACAAGATCGCCTTCTCTATAACCTATAGGCTCGTAGTCGAAGCTTGCGTAGCCCTTGGAGATAGACTTGAGAGTGTCGTAAAAATCTACGACTATTTCGTTCATAGGCAGAGCGTATTCGAGCATGACTCTGTCTTCGTTGAGGTAGGTCATCTTCTCTTGAATACCGCGTTTGGAAACAAGCAGGTTCATAATGTTTCCAAGAAATTCGGCAGGCGTGATGACAGTCGCTTTGACATAGGGCTCTTCTATGCGATCTATTTTACTTGGATCGGGCAATTCACTGGGATTTTGTACCTCTACCATACTGCCGTCATTGAGATAGACATGATAGACC
>JALWLR010000330.1 GCA_027084065.1 Helicobacteraceae bacterium
CGAATCTATATTGGTAAAGCTGTCTCCCGGATAGACTTCACAGCGCGAGGAGTCAGTCAGGTCGATGTTGCGACGAAGAATTTTTAGTGCATCTTTGTCTTTTTCCATAAAGTAGATTTTTTTCGCTCCGCGGCTGAGTGCTTCAAGTCCCACACTTCCGCTGCCGCTAAACACTTCTACGAAAGTCGAATCGATGACATCGAATTGGATCGTGTTGAAAAAAGATTCCAACACTATAGCTTTGGAGCTGCGGGTTGTTTGCAAAGAGGGTAAAAGAAGCTCTTTGCCTTTGAATTTACCGGAGAGGATACGCTTTGTCAGATACTTTTTTTTAGCCATAAAATTCCTTGATGGTTTCTAGAAGTTTTGTCTGGTACTCCCGTGTGAGCATCTCAATACGTTGCTCCAGCAGAGCAAAATTAGGAGTACTTTTTGATTTTTTGTGTATTGTAGAGGAGTCTTTGTGCATTTTTTTAAAATGATTTTGCAGTGCCAAAATGAGTTGAGATTTTGAAAAAGGTTTTTGTAAATCTGCCTCTTTTGCAGTGGAGATATAAAAGCTTCTTTTTTCGTCGCTAGGAAAATCACGTATGATGATGTCGGCACTCTTTTGCGATCCGAGATGGTTTCGTAAGAAGTTTTCCAAAGATTTTTGCAAAAGATGGGAACGGCACTCTATGGCAATTTTCAAAACTCCTCCTTAATTCAAATAATAGTTGAGCGTGTAGTGCATATCTTCACTCAGATCTTCGATGTTATTGAGCATCCAGCGAAGATAACCGCTGTCTTGTAGTGCTATCTCTTCTATGTACCTGCCGGCATATTTTCCAAATTCGAACTTTTGTATCAGAACCGGTTTTTGGCTTAAAGAGATCATATCCTCTTTCGTGCTTAGTAAAAGCAGTTCCTCAAAAAGCAGTTTTGTAATTATAACATCACTTTGTGCATTATGAGGTGTCAGACATGGAAGTTTGAGATTGAGTGTTTGTAAAATTTTTGATTCTTGCATGTAGAGTTTCATCTCATAGCGCAAAAAGTTCAGCGCATAACTTTCCAAATCGGGAATAAGGTGCCTGCAAACGCGTAGAGTGTCGATAGTGTGTAACGGCGGTTGTATGTTTTGCTGTGCAAGAAATTGAAGTTCAAAAGGAAGATTGTGAGCAATTAAAAGAGCATCCTCTTGAAGCAGGAGTTTGAGATGTTTGAATGATTCACTCTTAGTAAGAGGCGGTTTGTTTCGAATCATCTCATTGGTAATGTTGTTGATGCTAGAGGCAATTGGAGGAATTTTTTTCCCTTCATTGACAAGGTCATAAAGCAAACTTAACGAGGAGTTACGCTCTTCTAGCAGCGCAATGGAACAGACTTTGTCCTCTATACTCAAGCCTGTCGTTTCTAGATCTACAAAAACTCTTAACATTGTTCAACTCCTATCTTTTTGCATCGGGCGATGAGGAGAACCAAAGAGGCATAACCGCTTATCAAAACGATGCCGTAAAGAGAGAAAAGGTTGAACCATGCAAAAAAACTTTGTTTCAGTGAAGCAACGTAGAGAACGACGGAGATGAGCAGAGTCGTCAATGCAGACATCCAAATGAGCAGTAACAACCACTTTCTCCAAACTTTTAATAAGTCTCCATAACCGACGGGAAAGATCTTTTTTTCTTTATTGCATGTATGCAGTACAAGCATGTAGCCGCCGGCGCATGAGTAAAAAAAGTATTTAATGCTTCGAAAAAGGGCAATGAGCAAGCCAAGACTCCAGCTGAGAGTAAACCAGAATTTAAAAATGGTTAAAAGAGCCGTTTTTACCTCTTCGTTCATTGTTGGAGCACCTTTTTGCATGTAGAAAAAGAGGGTAATGACAAAGGAGAAAAATATAGCAAAAACTACACTCTCGAATGTAATGCGCAAAATCCACCTAAGCCATATAAGTAAGTAAAATTTACGCATCTGTTTCAAACTTTTCTATAAGTTCGTGGTAGTGTTCTAGCGTACGGAAGCTTTTTTCAAATCGATAGCGAATCACAAACTCCATGACACTTTTTCGTGTTGCTTCATCCACTTTTTCAACTCTACCGAAATAGGCGAGCGAAATGTTTTTGCTTTTACCGTTTACGTTGGCAATTGCTAGAAGTTGCAGATACTTTCCCTCATAAATCTCTCCAAACGACTCTTTTTGCAAGGAGACTCCGGAAAGATTGACAGCCTTGTAGCTAAAGAGCTGTTCAAACTCTTTACACTTAAGGTTTAGAGAGAGTTGAGTATATAGGGTGCGCAGTTTTTTGTAGTTTTCTTTGCGGGTAAGCTCATAGCTTGAGATTTTCGATGTCAATTCTTTTAGTCGTTCCAGTGCACTGCTCATAGTGACATTTTATCTAATATACAATAAATATAGGGTATAATCGCCTAAATTTTCTAACAAAGAGAACTATGGACTATCTGCAAATTCTTGGAAACAATCATCTCACAGGTACTATCAAAATTTCCGGTGCGAAAAATGCTTCTTTGCCACTCATCGCAATGAGTATTTTGACAAAAAACAGAGTCGTTATGCATAATGTTCCGCATGTGGCAGACATTAAAACACTTCTGAAGCTACTGGGAAATCTTGGAGCGGAATATACATTTGAAGATGAAACAGTCATCATTGATGCGTCAAGAATAGTCAAGACGACTGCAACATACGATATAGTAAAAACGATGCGGGCTTCTATTTTGGTTCTTGGGCCGCTTTTGGCACGATTTGGACATTGTGAAGTATCGCTTCCAGGTGGTTGTGCTATAGGGCAGCGCCCTATAGATTTACACTTAAAAGCTTTGGAACAGATGGGTGCGCAGATAGAGATAAAAGCGGGTTATGTGCAGGCAAAAGCACCTGAGGGTTTGCATGGAGCAACGATAATATTTGACAAGATTACGGTAACTGGAACGGCAAATATCATTATGGCGGCAGCTCTTGCCAAAGGGGAAACACATATCATCAACGCAGCTCGTGAACCGGAAGTGGTTCAGCTGTGTGAAGTTCTACGTGATGCCGGTGTGAAAATAGAGGGTATCGCAACGGCAATGCTGAAAATTGAGGGCACAAACCAAGAGCTTTTGCATGTAGAACCGTTTCGTATCATTCCAGATCGTATTGAAGCTGGAACCTATTTGTGTGCCGGTGCGATTACAAACTCTCGCTTGAGTATCTCTTTTGCCAATGCGGCGCATCTTGAGTCTGTTTTGGCAAAACTTGAAGAGATGGGATGTTGTTTTGAGGTCACAGAACATACTATTACCGTTATCCCGACAGAGAATCTTCAGCCGGTAAAAATAGTGACACAAGAGTATCCGGGATTTCCAACAGATATGCAGGCTCAGTTTGTTGCTTTGGCAACGCAAGCAAACGGGGTTTCCATCATAGAAGAGAGACTTTTTGAAAATCGATTTATGCATGTGAGTGAGTTACAACGCATGGGAGCGGAAATAACTCTAAATGGAAATGTAGCGACGATAACAGGGAAAACCGCTTTAAGCGGTGCGGATGTTATGGCAACAGATTTGCGGGCTTCAAGTGCACTTGTTCTTGCCGGACTTATAGCTGAGGGAGAAACAAATGTACATAGAATTTATCATTTAGATCGTGGATATGATAGTTTGGAGAAAAAGCTACAAAGCGTAGGTGCTCACATAAAAAGACTTAAAGAGTAGCTTGTATGCTACTCTTCTTCAAATAGAATCATCTCATAAATACTTTTTTTCTTAACAAGTGATTTCCCGTGAGGAACAGATCGGTTGTTATTTACTCGGTTGATTTCCTCTTTCAACTCGGCAATTTCTTGCTCCATCTCTTCCATCTGCTCTTTAAGACGTAAAATAATATCGACACCCGCAAGGTTGACACCAAGCTCTCTTGTAAGTCGAAGTATCAGTTTGACTCTGTCAATATCCCTTTGCGAATAGAGCCGAACACGCCCGTTTGAGCGAGAGGGCTTGATGAGGTTTTCGCGTTCGTATTGCCGCAATGTTTGCGGATGAATATCGAGAATTTTGGCTACGATACTAATAAGATATACCGGCTCGTCGTAATGGTGTAACATTTACAGCTCCTTCGGTAGTTTTTCATCCATCATTTTGCGTAGTTCAGGATCGAGTGTGTCGACATCTGGAAGAACGACATTGGCTTTCAGGTATAAATCCCCGCGCTGTTTTGTTTTTCTGTTGATTGCACCCATACCTTTGACTTTGAATTTTTGACCGTTTTTTGTATTTTTCGGTATTTTGAGTTTAATCTCTTTTTCCAATGTCTTAACAGGGACTTTTCCTCCAAACATTGCCGTATGGAGTGGAATGTCTATTGTTTTTATCAAATCATCACCAACTCTTTCATATTCCGGTGATGGAGCGACATGAATGGTAAGGTAGAGATCCCCGCGACGTCCACCGTGTGCATGACCTTTTCCTCGCACGCGCATCTTTTCGCCGTCTTTGACTCCGGCTGGAATTTTTATATCAAAAGTCTCTCCATTGAGGGTTACCGAATGTGTTCCTCCAAGGATGGCGACGTTAAATGGAATGGTTACGGAGGAGTGGATGTCAAGGTCCGGCTCTTGATAGCGAGAACCGCCACCGTAAGCACCACCAAATCCACCAGCTCCTCCAAAACCGCCAGTACCGCCGAATCCGCCGCTTGAACTTCTATAGCTTCGGCCTCCGCTGCTAAAGCCGCCAAAACCGCCGCCTCCGCCGAAAATATTTTTAAGTAATTCATCTAGGTCTATATCTTGATGACTTCTACTGAAATCTTGGAAGCTTTGACCGTTGAACATAGCATCACCGAACTGATCGTATTGTGCTTTTTTCTCTTTATCGCTGAGTACTTCGTAAGCAGCGTTTATTTCTTTAAACTTTTCTTCACAATCGGCCTCTTTACAAATATCCGGATGATATTTTCTAGCTAGTTTTCTGTAGGCTTTTTTTATTTCGGATTCTGAAGCATTTTCAGAAATACCCAATGTTTCATATAATGATTTGCTCATATTGATTTCCTCTCTTTATTTGTATAATTTTGTATCGTTACGAATAGAATATTTTTTCTAAGCGAAATTATATCATAAAGGTTGAGTCAATGTCAATCAATTTTAAAGAGAAATTCAGTTTTGTTTATATAAGTAGTGTCAAGTGAGGAAAAAAAGAAGAAACCAATAAAAAAACTTGGTTTCTTCTGGCAGAACAGTTAATGCAAAAAGTGTCTTTTCCCTGTGAAATAGAGGCTCATACCATGTTCGTTAGCAGCTTCGATGACTTCGTCGTCACGAATACTTCCACCTGGTTCTATTACAGCACTTACTCCTGCTGAAGCAGCAGCATCAATGGAGTCTCTAAAAGGGAAAAAAGCTTCACTTGCCAAGGCTGCACCGCTCACGTCAAGTCCCATCTCTTTAGCCTTTTTCAAAGCACACTGTGCTGCATCCACTCGACTGGTCATCCCCATTCCCACAGCGACCATTGCTGCATTTTTAACATACACTACACAGTTCGATTTTGTCAAAGCTGCTACTTTATAGGCTATTTCAAGATCTTTCATCTCTTGTGAAGAGGCCGCTTTTTTCGATACCAATTTTGCATTTTTGACTTCATCGTCTTCTACTTTGTCCGCATCTTGGAAGACAAATCCACCATCAATATGTTTGAAATCTTTTGCATCATCAGCTAGAACGATTTTTTCAGATCCGTATTCAAAAAGTTTCAAGCGTTTTTTCGTAGAAAAAACTTCTTGTGCCTCTTTTGTTATAGTACCGGCTATGACCACTTCAAGAAAAATTTCATTCATCTTTTTCGCGAGTGCTTTGTCCACAACACCGTTTACGGCAACGACACCTCCAAAGGCGGAGACCGGATCGCACTTTAGTGCTTCGGTATAAGCATCAACTAGATTGTCTCGAATGGCAAATCCGCATGGATTTCCATGCTTGACTATACAAACAGCATTCTCATTACCGAATGCTGCAGCTATTTTTACGGCCCCACTTATATCTGTAAGGTTGTTAAAGCTTGCTTCACCTTTGAGTGTTTTAAAGTTTTGAGTATAGTGCTTGTCAAATTCATACAGGGCACCTTTTTGATGTGGATTTTCTCCATAACGTGTATTGAAGACTTTATTGCCTACTATGAATTGCTTTGAGCCAAATCCGTCGTGGAAACGTTCGTTCATATAGTTTGCTATCATGCTGTCATATGCTGCCGTATGTTCATAGGCTTTGATCATTAAAGAGCGACGAAATTCTATGTCGTTTCTATCGTTTTCAATGGCATCCAGTACAAGGTCATAATCTGCAACATCGGTAACGATTATAACACTGGCAAAGTTTTTTGCTGCACTCCGTACCATCGCAGGACCGCCTATATCGATATTTTCTATAATCTCTTCGAAATCATCTGTCTTTTCGATTGTCTCTTTGAAGGGGTAGAGATTGACACAGACAAGATCAATGGGTTCGACACCAAGCTCTTTTGCTTGATCGAGATGGGATTGTTTGTCACGTCTATGCAATATTCCACCGTGAATGTAGGGGTTGAGTGTTTTAACACGACCTTCAAAACATTCCGGAAATTTGGTTACTTCATCTATCTCTATTGCATGTACGCCGGATTCTACAAGAAGTTTGTAGGTTCCGCCTGTTGAAATGATTTCATATCCGTTTTTTTCGAGTCTTTTTGCGAACTCGACTATACCGTTTTTGTCGCTGACGCTTAACAATGCTCTTTTTTTCATTTATGTACCTTGAGGAGAGTTGAATGTGAAATTATACTTGATAGTAGATTATATAGGAGTTAAAATTAGTTTTTTGCGTACATTCTAAATGTACGCAAAAAAGTTTTTAGAAATCGCCTTGTGCTGCTCGGGATGGAATTTCGGTCATTGCTTTTTGTACTTTTGTAGCGAGTTCAAGCATCTCCGGTGGGAGAGGGAAGCCGCCATGAATTGCAAGCGTCAAATCCATTGTAATAAGTGAAGCCTCACCATTACCGTATTGAACGTACATAATTCTACATGGCATGAATCCCCCAAAGTAGCGTGAATAATTTAAGAAGACTTTAGCGATATGCAGTGAACAAAGAGACCAGATTCGTGCCTCTTTGACTTCATTTGGCTTTGCATCCTCTTTTGTAAACATTTTGACATAACCTGTTACGCGCATATTGTACTCTTCTGCCAAAGCATTTATAGATTCTTTTACATCATCACCTGTAATGTCTTCAGCAACTTTGAACTCTTTCATCATCGCTTTTGCAGGGTCACCGTCTTTGAGAACTTTCTGGAACATATCCATATATGCATCCATTGCACCGCCATCAAGCTTGGAAACACCACTGAGCATACTGCCGAATTGTATATACATACCAATTACCGCTACAAGAGCGATTGTACCGATTGCCGCTAAAATGTTTTTGACCATTTTTATCCTTTGTGTGTGTTGCATTTTCATAAGCAATAGTTCTTTGTTTACATGCAGAACTATTGCTTTGAGGAATGTTAGTGGAATTGTAGTAAAATAATTTTAAAAAAAGGACAAATTGTGTATAAACTCTCTTTTTTTGTGCCTTCAAGTCATAAAGAAGCGGTTAAAGAAGCTCTTTTTGAAGTGGGTGCAGGTAAATATGCACATTATGACAAATGCAGCTGGGAAGTTTTGGGAGAAGGGCAGTTTCGTGCATTGCAAGGAGCCAATCCTTTTCTTGGAGAAATAGAAAAAATAGAAAAAGTGCAAGAGTATAAGGTAGAAATGATCTGCAATGATGAAATTATACAGCGAGCGGTTGCTCGTTTAAAAGAGGTGCATCCTTATGAAGAGGTTGCTTATGACATCATTCGACTAGAAATATTTTAAATACATTCATCATTCTTATTGAGAATACAGGTGTATCCGGTCTCTTTTTCTATTTTGATTTTTTGAGTAGTCTCATTATTGGATATGGAAAGGGTACAACTGTTTTCAATAAGTGAAGTATAAGGAGAATTACCGATGCTTCCATAAGAGGGGCGCCCAGTGTAGTCAAATGATATTGAATATCTATCAGGTGTAGTCCCATCACACTCAAAGGAAAGAGATACTATATTGTATTTTTGGGAAAGTTTCATTCTTTTTGTAGCATTCTCCCCATCTCCTTTGAGTATCTTTGTCGGATCGAGAGGGTTTTTCGCGTAGGTATCACTATTATCTAATGTTCCGTCCGCATTTTTGTCCTTATATATAGTATAGTACCATTTCCCCTCGTTTGAGTAAAATAGAATTTGCCACCTTTTTTTGAACCAGTTATTATCATTCGTTTGTAAAGGGTCTTCCTGTAGTGCAAGATGCTGCGTGTAACGAATATCGGAAGTAATAGCCGATAACGCGTTCATTAAGGAGTCATCGTTTTTTTTCGGTACGAGTGTTGCTGCTATTATTCCGATTACCACAATAATAAATACAAGTTCCAACAGAGTAAACGCATTTTTTTTA